>NZ_DAISHJ010000034.1:38725-41040 GCF_036822615.1 Aggregatilinea sp.
CGGAGCTGCACCGCGACGCCCTGCGCGGCGCGTCGTACGCCAGCGGCGTCGGCTGCAACGCCACCGCGACCACGCTCGCGCTGTGGGCAGTAGTCCGGGGTGGCCTGCTGGTCCCCGGCCAGCCGGTGATCGTGGACATCAAAGTCGGCAGCAGCGAGGGCGGCAACACCCCCAGCGAAGCCAGCCACCACCCGGTGCGCAGCGGCGTCGTGCGGCCCTACGCGCTGACCGGCCACCGCCACGAGGCGGAAGTCCGCCAGAACCTCGCGCCGTGCGGCGCGTACGACGTGCGCATGGCCGTGACCAGCGTCGAGATGGTGCGCGGCGTCGCGGCGGCGGCGTACGTTTCACTGCCATCCGGCCTGACCGAGCGCGACCTGTGGCGGTGCTACCGCGAGGCGTGGACCGATGAACCGTTCGTGCGCGTCGTGCACGAAAAATCCGGCATTCACCGCCACCCCGAACCCCGCCCGCTGATCGGCACGAACTACGCCGACGTCGGCTGGGATTACGACCCGGCGACCGGGCGCGCGGCGCTGCTGTGCGCGCTGGATAATCTGGGCAAAGGCGCGGCGGGATCGGCAGTCCAATGTATGAACCTGATGTGCGGCTTCGACGAGACGACCGCGCTGGACTTTGGAGGCATCTACCCATGACCGGCACGACACACGTTTTGAAACTGGGCGGCGGCGCGGGCGTCGATCACACCCGCACGCTGCGGAACCTCGCGCAGCGCATTCAACGCGGCGAGCGCTGGGTGCTGGTGCACGGCACGAGCGCGGCGGCCAACGACCTCGCGCAGCAGGTCGGCTACACGGTGCAGACCATCACCAGCCCCGGCGGGCACACCAGCCGCTACACCGACGCGCGCATGATCGAAATCTACTGTGCGGCGGCGGCGTCGGTCAACCAGCGCCTGACGGCGGAACTGGCGGGCCTGGGCGTGCGCGCGGTCGGGCTGGCCGGGCCGACGGTCATCTCCGCGCGGCGCAAAGAAGCGATCCGCGCACTGCGTAACGGGCGGCCCGTGCTGGTGCGTGACGACTTTTCGGGCGCGATTACGGGCGTGGACGGCGATGTGCTGGAACACCTGCTTGAGTCCGGCGTGACGCCGGTCATCGCGCCGGTGGCGCTGGGTGCGGCCTTCGAGCGGCTGAACGTGGACGGCGATCTGGTCGCGGCGACGATCGCTCGCGCACTGGACGCGGACACGCTGACCATCCTCAGCAACGTGCCCGGCCTGCTGCGCGACGTGGACGATCCCGGCTCGCTGGTGGCACAGTTCGGCCTGAACGAGCTAGCGCGCTACGAGCCGCTGGCCCAGGGCCGCATGAAGAAAAAACTGCTGGCGGCGCAGGCGGCGGGCGTGGCGCGCGTGATTCTGGCCGATTCGCGCCTGGACGATCCCATCGACGCGGCGCTGGCCGGGGCCGGAACGCATATCGTGAACGAGGTGCGGCATGTCGAGCATGCTTTCTGATCGCGTGATGGACTGGGCGGCGCTGGAAGATACGCACAGCAGCGGCACGTACGTCAAACGCGACGTGCAGATCGTGCGCGGGCAGGGCGCGACGCTGGAAGACGCCGAAGGCCGCCGTTACATCGACTGCGTGGGCGGGCAGGGCGCGGCCAACCTGGGCCATGGCCACCCCGCCGTACTGGATGCGATCCGCGCGCAGTCTGCCGAGCTGATCACCTGCCCGGAGCTGTTTCATAACCCCGTGCGGTCGCGCTATCAGGCGGCGCTGTGCGAGGCGGCGGGCATGGAGCGCGTGTACCTGTGCAACAGCGGCGCGGAAGCGGTCGAGGCGGCGCTGAAAGCGGCGCGGCTGGCGACCGGGCGCGACGGCTTCGTGGCGACGATGCGCGGCTTTCATGGCCGCACGCTGGGCGCGCTGAGCTTTACCTGGGAGCGGCACTACCGCGAGCCGGTCGGCCCGTTGTTGATGTCCACCGTGACCCACGTTCCGTTCAACAACGTCGAGCGGCTCGCAGCAGCGCTGAACGACACTATCGCGGCGGTGATCGTCGAGGTGGTGCAGGGCGAAGGCGGCGTGCATCCGGCGGAGGCGGGCTATCTGCGCGCCGCGCAGGACCTGTGCCGCGCCAACGGATCGCTGCTGATCGTGGACGAGATTCAAACCGGGTTCGGGCGCACAGGCACGCTGTTCGCCTACGAGCAGGACGGCATCGCGCCGGACGTGCTGTGTCTCGCCAAGAGCATGGCGGGCGGCCTGCCGGTGGGCGCGGCGCTGCTGGCGGAGACGGTCCCCGCGCTGCCGCCCGCGTCGCACGGCAGCACGTTCGGCGGCAAT
>NZ_DAISHJ010000035.1:0-21027 GCF_036822615.1 Aggregatilinea sp.
GCGCTGTACCGCGAGCTGTATCCCACGCTGACGCCTGCGTTCCACAAGGAAGCGGAATTGTAGCGAAAGGCAGCGGTTAGCCGTTAGCGATTGGCGGTTAGCCAAAAACAACAGCAACAGCCGCATGTTTGCATGTGACGCTGTAGGGGCCGGTTTCAAACCGGCCCTTTTGCATTTCTATTTCTGTCCTCACCGGGGCGTATCGCATACGCCCCTACACAAAGATATGCGATCCCGTAGGGGCGATGCTTGCATCGCCCGTGGTCGATGACGCGCTAAACCAGGGCGGGTTACAAACCCGCCCCTACAAAAACATGCCCGAATGTGTTTTTTCTCCCCTCTCCAACTTGATTGGAGAGGGGCCGGGGGTGAGGTCGCAGTATTCTATTGAACTGCACCACTACGCCCCTAATAGATCGCGGGTTCTCGCGTAGGGGCGGGGCTTGCTCCGCCCGTTTTTCGGCATATGGGCTGGCGTATGCGTAGGGGCAATTCATGAATTGCCCCTACGGGGATCATCAGCGTCTACGCCCGACCCGTCGCGGCGAGGTAATCCGTGTAGCCGCCGGGGTAGGCCGCCAGCGCGCCGCCGTCCAGCTCGACCACCTGATCCACGACGCGATCCAGGAAATAGCGGTCGTGCGAGATCACCAGCAGCGCACCCTCGAAATCCTCCAACGCGCCTTCGAGCACCTCCATCGACGGGATGTCGAGGTTGTTGGTCGGCTCGTCGAGCAGCAGCAGGTTGGGCCGCTGCAGCATCAGCGCGGCGAGTTGGAGGCGGCTGCGCTCCCCGCCGCTCAGCGTGCGGACCGGCTGGCGTACCTGCTCATAGGTGAACAGCATCTTCAGCAGGAACGCGATCGCGTCGCTCTCGTTTTTGGGCGCGACGTCGCGGATCAGGTCCAGCGGCGTGCGATCCCACCACGGCAGCAGCGTCTGGTGTTCCTGCGCGTAGTAGCCGATCTGGCTGCTCGGCCCGACGATCACCTCGCCATCCAGCGGGGCCAGCTCGCCCAGGATCAGCCGGAACAGCACCGACTTGCCCGCGCCGTTCGGCCCGATCAGGCCGACGCGCTCCCCGTGGCGCAGCAGCAGGCTCAAATCGGTGAACAGCAGATCGTCCTCGAACGCCATCGCCAGATCGCGGATTTCCAGAGCTTTGGTGCTGCCGCGCCAGCCGTTGAGCTGGAGTTCCATCTGCCGGCGCTCAACCACACGCTCGACGATCTCGCCGTTGGCCTCCATGCGGTCCAGCATTTTGCGGCGGCTGCGCGCCTGCCGGATGTGCCGCTCATCGACCACGATGCTGGCCCAGTGCTCGAAGCGCTTGATCGCCTCCTCGATACGCGTGATTTCCTTCTGCTGCGCGACGTACACCTGCTGCTGGCGCAGGCGGCGCAGCTCGCGCTCGGTGGAGTAGGCGGTGTAGTTGCCGGGATAGACCGTCAGCGCGCCGTTTTCCAATTCCGCGATCTGCGTGGCGACCTCGTCCAGCAGGTAGCGGTCGTGCGAGACGATCACCACTGCGCCGTTGTAGGTGCGCAGCACCGCTTCCAGCCGCGCCTTGCTCGCCAGATCGAGGTGATTGTCCGGCTCGTCGAGCAGCAGCACGTCCGGCAGTTCGGCGGCCAGCCGCGCCAGCGCGACCAGTTTCTTCTGCCCGCCGCTGAGCGTGTCGGCTGGCAGGTCGTAGTCGTCCGGCGTGAAGCCGAGCCGCTGCAGCAGCTCGCGGATCGTCCCTGCGTGGCGCGGCCCACCGAGCGCCTCATACTGTTCCAGCGCGCGCTCCTGCCGTTCGAGGGCGCGAGTCAGCGCGCCGGGATCGTTGTACACGGCGGGATCGCCCAACTGCGCCTCGATGCGCGCCAGTTCCGCCTCGATCTGCGCCAGCGCGGGCGGCGGGACCATCGCCTCGTCGAGCAGCGTGCGATCCGGCGAAAGCGCGATCTCCTGCGGCAGATAGCCCACGGTGACGGTTTTGGCGCGGATGATCGTGCCGCTGTCCGGCGTGACGCCGCCCGTGATGACTTTGAGCAGGCTCGACTTGCCCGCGCCGTTCGGGCCGACCAGCCCCACGCGCGCGCGCTCATCAACGGCCCAGCTCAGGTCGCGGAAGATGACGCGCCCGGCGTAATTCACGGTGATGCGGTCCAACTGGATGACGTACATGCTGCCCTCGCTCCCGGAATAGAATCAAAAACGGCTTTGAGCGGTGCGCCCAAAGCCGTTTACATGGCTGGTAGTTGCTAGTTAGTGTGTTACACGTTCAGCAGGCGCACCTATTCAAGGAGCGCCCGACACAGACGTCATCAGCGCGAAGGAAAGCGTGCGGCCCTGCGAGATGTAGATCATACCGTTCATTGTACCAGAAGCGCGGGCAAAAGCTATCACGAACGTGTAAAAAAATACGGCAAAGGCAGGCGTTCGTGATTGCAAAAACGAAAACAGAGCGGGATTGCCCCCGCCCTGTGTGTTGACTTGTGTTGGTCGCGCCTTACTGCGGTTCTACGCGCTCGTACAGCCGCAGGGGAACCGGACCGGGCGGCGGTGTCGTCGCCAGCGCGTACCGCCTGGGCATCCGCGCCACGAACGGGCAGCCGCTCTGCACGTCGCAGCCGTGGCACGACGTGGCGCAGCCATCCGGCAGGGCATCGCTCACTTCCTTGATGCGCCCCTTGCGGACCCAGTGCTGGATCATGCCGTCCAGCGTGCCCGGATCGATGCCAAGCTGGCGGCTGAGCGCGTCGAGCCGGACGGACGATCCCGCCTGTTCAAACGCCTGAAGCACCTGACGCAGCGTGACGCTCATGGCGCGCTCCTTAGCCCAACCCCAGCAGGCTGCCGACCTGATAGGTCAGTGTTGCGGCCAGCCATGCCACCACCAGCATGTAGCCGATGTTGGCCCACATCCAGCGGCTGCCGAACTCGTGGCGGAAGGCGGCGATGGCGGCCATGCACGGCGTATAGAGCAGCACGAAGATCGAGAACGCGACGGCGGTCAGCGGCGTGAAGTGGTCGCGCAGCGCCGTTTCCAGCGCGGTGTCTTCTTCTTCCGCGTCCGCGCCCATTAGGTTGACGCCGGGGATCAGGCTGATCGTGGCTTTCACCGTGTCCAGCGTGGCCGTTCCGAAGCCCACGACGATATCCTTCGCGTCGTCCACAAACGCGGTGGAGCCGGTCGCGTCGTCGCTGTTATCCGCAGCGGTGGCGTAAATCTGGCCCAGGGTGCTGACCACGACTTCCTTCGCCAGCAGGCCCGTCACCAGCGCGCCGGACGATTCCCACGTGCCGAACCCGGCAGGCTTGAACGCGGGCGCGACGGTCCGGCTGACGCCGCCAAACAGGCTATCTTCCAATTCGGGCGGCTGGCCATTGTGATAGGGCACGTTGAGCAGCACCCAGACGATGATCGACGCGGCCATGAGCACCGTCCACACGGCCTGCACGAACGCCCCGGTGCGCATCCGCACCTGGCGCAGAACCGTCTTCATCGAGGGGCGGCGGTAGGGCGGCAGTTCCATCACGAAGAACTGCGGCTCGTTCGACTTCAGCACGGTGTTGCGCAGCAGGAAGCCGGTCATCACGGCGGCGGCGATCCCGATCAGGTACATGGCGAAGACGAGGTTGCCGCTGCTCGCGCCGAAAAACGCCGTGCCGATCAAGATATAGACCGGCAGGCGCGCCGCGCAGCTCATGAACGGCACCAGCATCCCGGTCAGGATGCGGTCGCGGCGGTCTTCCAACGTGCGGGTCGCGTAGATGCCGGGGACCGAGCAGCCGAAGCCCACCAGCAGCGGGATGAAGCTCTTGCCCTGCAAACCCAACCGCTGCATGAAACGGTCCATGACGAACGCGGCGCGGGCCATATAACCGGAGTCTTCCAGCACGGCCAGGAAGAAATAAAGGAACAGCAGCACCGGCACGAAGACCAGCATGCCACCCGCCCCGGCGATCACGCCGTCCACCAGCAGCGACTCGGCCCACGTTCCGCTGAGGCCCAACGTGCCCAGCAGTGCCAGCGCCCAGTTCGAGACCGGCCCGGCGATCACGCCGTCGATCCAATCGACGTAATAGCTCGACACATTCGCGGTCATCTGGAAGACGACCCACATCAGGATCAGGAAGATCGGCACGCCCAGCCAGGGATGTGTCGCCACCTGATCCAGCTTGTCGGAACGGGTGACGCCGCCGTCGGCGGGCCGCGTCACGGCCTGCCCGACCAGCCCGGAAATAAAGGCGTAGCGGCGATCCGCGATCAGCGTATCGACGTCTTCGCCGCAGGTCGCTGCCACGCGCGCGGCGATCTGCTCGACGGTATCGAGCACGACCAGCCCGCCGGGCGCGGACGCGATGCGCGCGGCGAGGTCGGCGTCGCCTTCCAGCAGCGTGACCGCCAGCCAGCGCGGCGCGTAATCGCTCGACAGGGTGGGGCTGGCCTCGATCGCGGCTTGCAGCACGACGATTTCGGGTTCCAGCTCGGGGCCATAATCAAACAAGCGGGACCGGGTTTGCAGTTCGAGTGTCGTCATCGATCGATCAGCCACAGTTGGGGCAGCGGGGCGCGTCATGTTTAGAAACGTCTCCGGTTCGTGAGCGGGCAGGGCGGTGCGCGCGGTTCTGAACCGCCTGGGCGACGGTTTGCTTCAGTTCTTCGAGGCCCTCGTTGCGCGTGGCGATCGTGCGGATGATGGGCACGTTCAGCCCTGCGGCCAACTGGTCGGTGTCGATCTTCAGCCCGCGCGACTCGGCCATATCGGCCATGTTCAGCGCGATCACGATCGGCACGCCCAGTTCCAGCATCTGCACGACGAGGTACAGGTTGCGCTCCAGGTTGGCCGCGTCCACTACCGCGACCACGGCGTCCGGCTGGTTTTGCAGCAGAAAGTCGCGCGTGATCTTTTCTTCCATCGAGTACGCGGTCAGGCTGTACGTTCCCGGCAGGTCGATGATGTTCATCGTCACGCCGTTGATCGAAAACTCGCCTTCCTTACGCTCGACCGTTTTACCGGGCCAGTTGCCGACGTGCTGGTGCTCGCCGGTCAGCGCGTTAAAGATCGTGCTCTTGCCCGCGTTGGGATTTCCCGCCAGGGCAATCGTCGCTTGGTTCATCATGAGGGATCTGGTCCTGTCACTGGGCCTGGACGACGCGAACGCTGATGGTGTGGGCGACCGTCCAGCCCAGCCCCAGGCGCGTATCATTGCGAACGGAGACGATCATCGGGCCGGAGCCGCGCGGCGCGCGCATCACGCCGACTTCGGATCCCGGCGCGAGGCCCAGGTCCGCCAGCCGCTTGCGCAGGCGGCGCTCCTGCTCGACCTGTAACACCACGACGCGCTGGCCGGGCTTCACCAGGCACAGCGGCAGCACCGGGCCGTTCGCGGCCTGGTTGGGGCAGTCCTTGCAATCGACATCGGGCACACACTGCTCCAAAGCGCGCGTGCGGGGTGCATACAGCGGCTCGTCTTCGGCAGCGGGGATGGTAAGGGTGGAATCGGTCGTCCAGGATGTGTCGGTCGGGCGTTGAGACTTGCTCATAAACAGTCACCTAAGTTTGACGCGACATCAGCGGCGCAATTGCGAATCATTCTCATTGAGAATTGATCGCAATTATAGACGACTCGCGCCGGAACCCTTAGTGATGATTGGCGCAATCTCGTGTTACGAACGTCACGGCAGGACTTTTATGGCGGTTGACGGTCCGCAACCAACTGAGTACACTGCGACCATTGTGCATCTGCATCCAAGGATTGTCTATGTCGCACTGGTGGACAGGGATGGGGCGGCGCACGCTGGAACGGGTGCGCCCTTTACGAAAGCCGGAGCCGGGCCGCCCGGTGCTGGGGCTGGCGCTCAGCGGCGGCGGCGAGCGCGGCGTGGCGCATATCGGCGTGCTGTCCGTGCTGGAAGAACACGGCATCCGCGCCGATGTGGTCGCCGGGACCAGCGCTGGCTCCATCGCGGGGGCGCTCTACTGCGCCGGGTGGAGCAGCGGCCAGATGCTCGACGCCGTGCACGCCATGAACCTGCGCCAGATCCGCCGCTTTAGCTGGTCGGACCGGCGCGGCATCCTGCGCAGCGAGGCCATCGAAGACTGGGTCGGCGCGATGCTCGGCCCGGGCCGGACTTTTGCGGACCTGGACATCCCGCTGACCGTCATCGCGGCGGATCTGCTGAAGGGCACGGAGATTCTGTTCGATGATGGGCCGCTCGCCCCGGCCATCCGCGCAAGCTGCGCCGTGCCGGGCATGTTCACGCCCTGCGTGGATGCCGATGGCCGTGTGCTGGTCGATGGCGGGCTGGTCAATAACCTGCCGGTCGATATCGTGCGGCAGATGGGCGCGACCTTCGCCATCGGCGTGGATGTCAGCCATCACGGCATGGAAAACTGGCCCGACGAACCGCCGCGCACCATGATCGACGTTTTGAGCATGGTCTATTACGTTTTGCGCCACAACACCGACCTGCTGCACCACGAACCGGACTGCCTCGTTATCCCCACGCTGCCGTCGATCCGCATGTCGAAAGTGGTCGAATACGCCGATCAACTGTACGAAGCCGGGCGCGACGCTATGTTGGCAGCGCTGCCCAGGCTGATGGACGATCTGGAAAACACGCCCGCGCCGCACAGCGAGTGATCGAACAATCAGGGTAAAGGACAACATCATAATGTATCCGTTCGACGGGATCGAAATGGGCCTGGGCACATGGTCGTGGGGCGATTCATGGTACTGGGGCTATGGGCGCACGCATACGTCGCAGGACGTTGACGAGGCGTTTCAGGCCGCGCTGGACGCCGGTATCGTGCTGTTCGACACGGCGGAAGTGTACGGGCGGGGCGAATCCGAGCGGCTGCTGGGCCGTCTGGTCAAACAGGCGAACCAACCCGTGCGCATCGCCACGAAGTTTATGCCCTTCCCGTGGCGTGTGCAGGCGGGCAGCTTGACCAAAGCGCTGCGCGCCAGCCTGGAGCGTTTGCAGGTCGATCAGGTCGATCTCTACCAGATTCACGCGCCGCTGCCGTTCCGCTCCGTCGAAACGTGGATGGACGCCATGGCGGACGCGGTCGAGCAGGGGCTGACGCGCGCCGTCGGCGTCTCGAACTACAACCTGGAACAAACGCAGCGCGCGCATCAGGCATTGGCCCGGCGCGGCATCCCGCTTGCCAGCAATCAGGTGGAATATCACCTGCTCGAGCGCGGGCCGGAGCGCAGCGGGCTGCTCGATTTTTGCCAGGCGAACGGCATCGCGCTGATCGCCTACAGCCCATTGGGCGGCGGGCTGCTCACGGGCAAGTATACGGCCCGCGTCGCGCCGTCGAGCCTCGTGCGCCGCCTGCGGACGTGGCGCACCCGGCGCAAGATCGGCCCGCTGGTCGCGCATCTTCACACCATCGGCGCAGCGCACGGCAAGACGCCCGCACAGGTCGCGCTGAACTGGGTCATTTGCAAGGGCGCGCTGCCCATTCCGGGCGCGAAAAATGCCCGGCAGGCCAGCCAGGACGCCGGGGGAACCGGCTGGCGGCTGACGCCGGACGAGGTCGCCGCGCTGGACCGGGCCAGCGACGCGCTGAACTGAGTCGCGGCGCGCGCCAGCCGGCGCGCACCAGCCGGCGCGCACAGAAAGGACGGAGTGGCATGTCATTCACCATGCGACTGTATCGAGGCGAGGAGGATTTCTGGCATATCCGCGCGTTTCTGCGCGAGATTTTTGTGCTCAACGGGCGCAGCGAGCGCACGTGGCAGGCCGCGCGGCTCGATTACTGGCGCTGGCACGTTGTGCAGAACTGCGGCGTGTGCGATCCGGTCGAGCGCGTGACGTATTTGTGGGAACAGCCCAACGGTCAGATCGTCGCCGTGCTCAATCCCGAAGGGCGCGGTGAGGCGTTTTTCCAGATTCACCCGGCGTTCCAGACCGCCGCGCTCGAAGCGACGCTGCTGGACGCCGCGGAAGCGCACCTCGCCGTGGAAGAAGACGGCAAGCGTAACCTGACGGTGTGGGCCGACCGGAACGACGACGTGCTGCGCCAGGAGATCCTCAAGCAGCACGGGTACCACCGGGGGCCGTGGCCGGAATGCCGCCGCCAGCGATGCCTCGATTCGATCCCTGATGTGTCCGTGCCGGACGGCTACACCATCCGGTCGTTAGGCGGCGTGGAGGAACTGCCCGCGCGCAGTTGGGCGTCGTGGCGCGGCTTCCACCCCGACGAGCCGGACGAAAATTACCAGGGTTGGGAGTGGTATCACGCCATCCAACGCATGCCGCTCTACCGGCGCGATCTGGACATCGTCGCGGCGGCGCCGGGTGGCGAGATCGCGGCGTTCTGCACACTGTGGTACGACGACGTGACGCGCACCGGGTACTTCGAGCCGGTCGCCACCGTGCCCGAACACCAGCAGCGCGGGCTGGGCAAAGCGGTGATGGTCGAGGCCATGCAGCGCATGCGCGCGATGGGCGGCACGCTGGTCACGGTTGGCGGCTTCAACACGGCGGCCAACGCGCTGTATGCGTCGGTGATGGAGTCCGAGAGCAGGCCGCTCGAACGTTGGGAAAAGGCGTGGTGATCCGCACCACGCAGCAGACGGGATAACAACAGCGCCCCGGATCGTGCGATCC
Source organism: Aggregatilinea sp. (assembly GCF_036822615.1). Classification (NCBI taxonomy): domain Bacteria; kingdom Bacillati; phylum Chloroflexota; class Anaerolineae; order Aggregatilineales; family Aggregatilineaceae; genus Aggregatilinea; species Aggregatilinea sp. The sequence goes on from NZ_DAISHJ010000035.1 coordinate 8,618, forward strand.
GGGGCGCTGTGATTCTCGCCGTCAAACCGGGTTCAGTTACCCGATCTCTTTCACCAACTGCTCGGCCTGCGCGACCAGCGCGTCGATCTCGCGGATGCCTTCCTGCCAGAAGGTCGGGTCGGTCAGGTCCACGCCCATCGGCGCGAGCACCTTTTCCGGCCAGTCCGATCCGCCCATGCGCAGCACATCCAGGTAGCGCGGCACGAAGTCCGCCCCTTCCTGGCGATAGCGCGCGAACAGCGCCAGCACCAGCAGCTCCCCGAACGCGTAGGCGTAGACGTAGCCGGGCGTGTGCAGGAAGTGCGGCACGTAGCTCCACCACACGCCGTAATCGTCGGTCATTTCCACGCTGCCCTCGAACATGGCGCGCTGCGTGCCCATCCAGATCTCGTTGATGCGGTCGCTGGTCAGCTCGCCCTCGTCGCGGCGCGCGTTGTGCAGGCCGTGCTCGAAGCGGTTCATGGACACTTGGCGGAACACCGTGGCGAACGTGTCCTCGATCTTGTGCGCCAGCATCGCCAGCCGCACGCGCGGATCGTCCTCGCGCTGCATCATGTCGGTGAAGATCAGCATTTCCCCAAACACCGACGCCATCTCGGCAGTGGTCAGCGGGGGATGGCCCTGCAGCATGCCCTGCTCGCGGTACATGTACTGGTGAATGCCGTGCCCCAGCTCGTGCGCCAGCGTCATGACGTCGCGGGCCGCGCCGGTATAGTTCATCAGGATGTAGGGGTGCACCGACGGCACCGTCTGCGCGGAGAACGCGCCGCTGCGCTTACCGGGCCGCAGCGCCGCATCGATCCAGTTGTCGTTGAAGAAGCGCCCCGCGACCTCGGCCATCGCCGGGCTGAAGCGCTGGTAGCCGTTGAGCACCACGCTGCGCGCCTCGTCCCACGAATAACTGCCTTCGGCGGCGGGCAGGGGGGCGTAGCGGTCGTAGTCGTAGAGCGTATCCAGGCCCAGCAGCTGGCCCTTGAGCTTATAGTAGCGCGCGACGATGCCGTAATTGGACGTGACCGTCTCGATCAGCGCATCCACCACGTCGTCGCTGACCTCGTTGGACAGGTTGCGCGCGGAGATCCAGGTCGGGTAGTGGCGCAGGCGGTCGTTGGAGGCTTTGTCCGCCGCCAGCGTATTGAAGATATAGGTCAGGGTGGGCAGCTTTTCGCGCAGCACGTCGGTGAACGCCGCCGCCGCGTGCCGGCGCAGCTCGCGGTCCGGCTCGTAGAGCTTGGCGAGGATCTGCGACTGGCTGAGCTGCTGGCCGTCCAGCGGATAGCGCATCGCGCCCATGAATTCGCTGAAGAAGCGCACCCACGCTTCGCTGCCGGTCACGGCCTTTTCCGCCAGGATCTTTTCTTCCGGCTCGGTCAGGCGGTGCGGCTGGTAACGGCGCGTCGTCTCCATCCAGTGACGGTAGTGCTGCAGCGTCGGGTTTTCGATCATCTTCGCGGCGTAGTCTTCCGGCGCGTTGGTCCATTCCAGCTCGAAGAACACCAGCTTCTGGCTGAGCTGCGCGCCCCATTCGGTCATACGCTGGTTGAGCGCGCCGTACTTCGGGTTGTTCGTGTCCGTGGACCACAGCAAATGCGCGTAATAGGCCGCCTTGCTCGAATCCTCATCGATCGCTTCGTATTCGTAGATGGCCTCGTACAGTTCTTCAGGATCGAGCGATGCGACCTTGCCGCGAAATTCAGTGCCGAACGCCTCGGCACGCTGGTTGATCTGCTCGATGTCCCGTTCGATAGCCGGATCGTCAGGACTGGCGTACAGATCGCTCAGATCCCACGCCACGTTTTCCGCTCCGGTCAGCGTCGTTTGGGGTTCAGCTTCCATTGGTCGCTCCAATCGGTCTTGAAAGGGATTTTTACCCGCGTTTGTGTAAGCATAACAATCCCGGCGTGGCGAGACAACCACATCATGCTGTTATACGCGCGCCTGCGCCCGTAATGATGGCTCCACCGCAGGCGGCTCCCCCGGCTATTGCTTTTACTAACAACTAAAAACTCCCCACTAAAAACTGCCCGTGTGTGGCGAACTTCCGCGCGCGCCTGTAGAATGTCACGGGTTCCGGTGGGCTGCACCGTGCGCCCGCCCTGCTCACGACGCGATCATGACTCTGACGAACATTCTCGTTTTCATCGGCGCGGCGGCGCTCTACGTGGCGCTGCTGCCGGAGCGGCTGCGGCGCTGGGCGCTGTATGCGGGCAGCATCGTCGCTATTTACGGGCTCCAGCCCGCGCTGCGCATCGAGAATCTGGACTTCATCTTCCCCACGGCGACGCTGGCGCTGGTCGTGCTGGGCTGGCTGTTGAGCCGCGCGCCGGAGCAGCGCTGGCAGCGCGAGGATACGATCAGTGCGGGCATCATGGTTGCGCTGGTGCTGGCGCTCTCGCTCGCGGGGCGGATGCTGGTCGAGTCGGTGCGTATCACGCCGTCCCGCCCGCCGTCGCCGGTCAGTCTGGCGGTGGTTGCCATCATCGCGGCGGCGCTGCTCGGCGGATTGAGCTGGATCGGGCATAAGCGGCGGCTGTTCGTCCCGGCGATCCTGCTGATCGTCGTCCTGTTCGTCATCCTGAAAACCACGCCGCTGGCCGAAGAAACGGCGCGCTTGCTGCGCGAGCGGACCGGGCAGCCGGCCAGCCTCGCCAGCGCGGGCGACCTGGGCTGGCTGGGCTTCTCGTACGTCGCGTTCCGGCTGATTCATACCCTGCGCGACCGGCAAATGGGCCGCTTCCCCGAACTCACGCTGCGCGAATACGTCACCTACGCGATCTTCTTCCCGGCGTTTACGGCAGGTCCGATCGACCGCGCCGAGCGTTTCATTAAAGATCTGCGCGCGCTGCCGGGCCGCGAGCCGGTCCACCTGACGATCGGGTTGGGGCGCATCGCGGCGGGCGTGCTGAAGAAGTTCGTCATCGCGGACAGCCTCGCGTACTTCGCGCTGGACGCGTCGAAGGCGGCGCAGGCCACCTCGACCGGCGAAACGTGGGTGCTGCTCTACGCCTACGCGTTCCAGCTCTATTTCGACTTCAGCGGCTATACGGACATCGCCATCGGCATCGGGCAGTTGTTCGGCATCACCCTGCCGGAAAACTTCCAGCGGCCCTATACGCGGCGCAACATCACGCAGTTCTGGCAGAGCTGGCACATCACGCTGAGTAACTGGGTGCGCTTCTACGTCTTTTCGCCGCTCAGCCGCTATTTGCTGGTGCGCAAGCACAAGCCGTCCCCGACGGTGCTGGCGTTGATCGGCCAGATGGCGACCATGATCGTGATCGGCCTGTGGCACGGCGTGACATGGCATTTCGTCGTATGGGGTGTGTGGCACGGCGTGGGGCTGTTCGTGCACAAGGTCTACAGCGACCGCACGCGCATGGCTTACATCCGGCTTCGTGACCGCCCGCGCCTGAACCAGTGGATCGGCATCGCGGGCACGGTGGTCACGTTCCATTTCGTCGTGATCGGGTGGGTGTGGTTCGCTCTGCCGGACATGGCGACCGGTTGGGACGTATTCCTGCGCCTGCTCGGGTTGTAGCAGCGCAGGTTTTCGTAGGGGTAGGGCTTGCCCTACCCGGTTTTGGGGCGCAACGGGCGGAGCAAGCCCCGCCCCTACAGACTATGGACTGTGGGGTTGTGCTTGTCTCCCCTCTAACTTGATTGGAGAGGGGCCGGGGGTGAGGTGTGCTTTACGCTGCACCATGCCCCAGTCGCTCGCACTTTTCGGATACCTATCGACATCGCAGCGTAACCGGATTCCAGCTGATGCAAACATGGAAGTGGCTCACCCAACCCGCTAAGCCCTATACCTGGGGCTTCATGGCGCGCGTCGTCGTCAAGGCGGCGGTGCTGTTCGCGCTTCTCAACGTGATCTTTGCGCTGGTGAACCCACTGCCTACGCTCGGCCATATTTCTGCCTATAACACGCTGCTCACGGGCCGCGAGCGCCTGCCGTACGGCGAAAATCCTCCGGCCTCGTACAACCTCAGCCTGTACAACCTCCCGGCGATGGTCGAATCGCTCACGGTGGACACCGCACCCGCTGACGACGAATTCCGCGTGCTGCTGCTGGGCGATTCGTCGGTGTGGGGCATTCTGCTGGAGCCGCAGGACACGCTCGCCGGGCAGATCAACCGGCTCGACCTGCGCACCGCCGATGGCCGCCGCGTACGCGCCTACAACCTCGGCTATCCGACCATGTCGCTGACCAAAGACCTGATGCTGCTCGATTACGCACTGGAGCAGGCCCACCCGGACCTGATCGTGTGGCTGTTCACGCTCGAATCGTTCGCGCCGGACGCGCAGCTGGAACCGTCGTTCGTGCAGAACAACGCCGAGCGCGTGCAGGCGCTCATCCGCCGCTACGACCTCAGCAGCGATCCCGGCGATCCGCGCTTCGTGGAGCCGGACTTCTGGCAGAGCACCATCGTCGGACAGCGGCGCGCGCTGGCGGACCTGCTGCGCTTGCAGCTCTACGGCGTGATGTGGTCGCTGACCGGCATCGACCAGGAATATCCCGACGACTACACGCGCCGCTCGGTCGATCTGGACGCGGACGAGTCGTGGCACACCTTCGAGACGCCGCAGACCTTCACGGCGGACGATCTGGCGTTCGACGCGCTGGCGGCGGGGGCGCAGCGTGCCGGGTCGATCCCGGTGCTGTTCGTCAACGAGCCGATTTTCATCAGCCAGGGCGAAAACAGCGACGTGCGCTACAACGCCTTTTATCCGCGCTGGGCCTACGACAGCTACCGTGACGTGCTCGCCGCGCAGACCGACTCCGCCGCATGGCCGCCCACGCTCGATCTGTGGGATCTGCTGCCCGACGTCGAGTGTTATACCGACAGCCCCGTGCACCTCACCCTTACGTGTGAATCGCAGCTTGCGACGCGTGTTGGCGAGGCGATCCTCGACCTCAGCGCCAGCGCATCCTAGGCGCTCCGCCGCGCACCAGCGCATCGTCAAACGCGCCAAACCTCATTGCGTTTCTGTTATATCAATGCTTAAATAAACTTTTAGAGACTTTTCATAAGTTTTTATATTCTCACTTCAATACTTGGTTTTTTCGCTCAGGGGGGGCGATTTCACCAGTAGATTCTGCCCCTATACGCCATTCACCTACTTCTCGACCGCGTTTAAGTTCGTAAATTTCTGAACTGCTCTGCAACGCAACCGCACTGACTCGCGTACTAAAGTTCGGATGCTCACCCACTATCCGAGAGCCTGACGTAAGGAGGCTTGATCCGCATGGCTGAACCTTTCATCCAAGTCAAAAACCTCGTCAAAACCTTCGACACTCCTGCCGGTCCGCTGAATGTACTGCGTGGGATCGACTTGACCATTAACAAAGGCGAATTTGTGTCGCTGGTCGGACCTTCGGGCAGCGGCAAGACGACGCTGCTGAACATGATCACCGGTATCGACAGCCCCAGCGACGGCTCGGTCGTCGTGGACGACGTGAACGTTGTCGCCGCGCCCGAAAAGAAGCTGACGCGCTGGCGCGGGCGCAACATCGGCATCGTGTTCCAGTTCTTCCAACTGCTGCCGACCCTGACCGTGCTCGAAAACATCATCATGCCGATGGACTTTTGCGGCGTGTACGATCCTAAAGAGCGCAAGGATCGCGCGATGGTGCTGCTCGACCGCTTCGGCATCGCCAACCAGGCGTACAAGACGCCGGACATGCTGTCCGGTGGGCAGCAGCAGCGCGTGGCGATTGCGCGCGCCCTGGCGAACGATCCGCCGCTGATCGTGGGCGACGAGCCAACCGGTAACCTGGACCGCATGAGCGCCCAGAACGTGTTCAACATCTTCGGCGAGCTGGCCAGCCAGGACCGCACCATCCTCGTCGTCACGCACGACCGCGAGCTGGCGTCAAGCGGCGTTGCCCGCCTGCTGGCCCTCACGGACGGCATGATCGAGGCGACCACGCTGGAAGCCGCTGCGCGCCGCCGTACGCAGGAATTGACCGCTATCCGCCTGCGCACCCAGGAACGCCAAGCGCTGAAGACCCGCTCGCAAGAAGCGCTCGCCGCCAAGCAGCAGAACCAGAAATAACCAGGGGGATTCCATTCAATGATCGGATCACGTATTCGCAAGATTCTGCGCGACGTGTGGGCACGCAAGGGCCGCACGTTCCTGGTCGCCGCCGCGATCTTCATCGGCGTGACCGGCACTGTTGCGCTGTTCTCAATGAGCGACATCCTCGTCAGCCAGCTTCGTTCGGACGTTCAGGAAGACAAGCTGGCGATGGTCCAGGTGTCGATGACGGTCGATCCCGACGTGCCGCTGGACAACGCCGCCTACATGAAGATGCTGGCCGATTATCCCGACGTGACGACCGTTCAGGCCGGTTTCAGCGAAACGTCCATCTTCTTTAAGACGGGCGGGGAAGACGGTAAGTTTGAAGACGGCTTCGTCAAGGCCTACGCCGTGCTCAACGATCAGGGCGAGGTGGTGACCGCGCCCAACGACGCGCCCGCCGTCATCCAGCCGTACCGCGTGCTCGAAGGCGAGCTGCCGACACCCGGCGCCAACGAGCTGGCCATCGAAACCCGCATGGCTGAAGAATATGGCATCGCCGTGGGCGACACCATCGATATGCGTGCGCTCAGCCCGTCGCGCAACTCTGAAACCTCGGGGCAGACCGGCACGACCGAAGCGTGGACCGTCACCGCTATCGTGTTCGATCCGTACGCCTTCATGCCCAAGACGACGGTTTACACCGACGTCTCGAACGCCGACTATCTGGCCGGACGTACCGGGTTCAACGATTTCTGGCTGCGCTTCACCAGCTATGACATCGCCGAAGAGCAGTTCGATGCGGTGCAGAACTTCATCGCCGAAAACACGCCCTACACCGTCGCCTTCGCCCAGAAGGAGAATCCGGCGCAGAGCCAGCTCATCACTGGCGCGCAAACCATCAGCAGCCTGATGGGCTTCCTGGCGCTGGTCGCGCTGGTCGTCTCCGGCTTCCTGGTCATCAACGTCATCTCGTCGCTGGTGGTCGAGCAGAAGCGGCAGATCGGTGTGATGAAGTCGCTGGGCGCGACACGCCGCGATAACTTCGTCATCTATTCGGGCATCGCCTTCGCCTACGGCGTGATCGGCGTCATTCCGGGCGTGATCGTGGGTATCCCCGCCGGGAACGCCGCCGCCCACGCGCTGGCAGGCCAGGTCAATACGATTATCACGGGCTTCAGAACGTCGCCCTTCTCGATCGGGCTAGGTATCGTGGTCGGTTTGGCGGTGCCTGTGCTGGCCTCCATCATCCCGGTGTGGGGCGGCACCCGCGTGCGCATCCTGGAAGCGATGACCGACCTGGGCATCGACGCCAACTACGGCACCGGCCCGATCGCGCGCATCATCAACAGGCTGCCGATCCCGATCACCGTTCGCCAGGGCCTGAGCAACATCAGCCTGAAGAAGAGCCGTCTGGCCTTCACCGTCATCACGCTGGCGATTGCGGTGGGCGCGTTCATGGGGATCTTCGCCATCTTCGAGGGACTGACGACCGGTATCAATACCTATATCGACAGTTGGAACGTCCAGATCGGCATCTTCCCCGGCGAACAGCGCAACCCTGAAGACGTGACGTCGCTGCTGCGCGAACAGTTCGGTGATGATATCCGGTCGATGGAAGACGGCTTCCAGATCCAGGTCAACTTCGAGGGTTACGATCCCGACCTGACCGTTGCCGGACCTCCCGGTATCTTCGCCTACGGTTACGACGTGACCAGCGAGACCCCGGCCTTCAACATCGATATCATCGAGGGCCAGGCGCTCTCGGCGGAGAATGCCAGTGACGGGATCATCCTGTCCAGCGCGCTGGCGACGGGCATGGACAAGACCGTGGGCGACACCGTCGTGCTGCTGGTCCCCGGCAACCGGATGGAAATGAAGGTCATCGGCATCGCGGACTTCATCTACCAGCAGGCCTGGGCCGACTGGCACACGCTGGCGACCGTGGCGGGCTACACGTTCGACACCATCCGTCCCGGCACGCCGCTGCCCGACGGTGCGATCCCCGCGCAGACGCAGGCCGTCATCAGCCAGGCGGGCAGCCTGATCAAGTACTCGACCGTGGTCAACGTTGATGGCTACGAAGGCTCCATGCCCGATAACAAGGTGCTGGCGCTGGGCCTGACCCCGACCGCCGCCGCCTACCTGACCTTCACCGACGGCGGGTTCCCCGGCGCGAACGGTGGAGACACCACGGGTGTCGTCGTCAGCTCGAACATGGCGCAGCAGCTCGGCGTGGGCGTGGGCGACAGCATAACGCTCGAATCCAGCCTGTCCGGGCAAGGCCCGCAGTCTATGCCGGTCGTCGGGATCTTCGACCTGCCCGCGATGCTGCAGAGCGGCCTCGGCGCGGACGAAACTATCGGTATGTTCTGGCGCGATCTGGCGACCTTCGACGGCGCGGCCATCGAATCGGTCCCGCTGCCGCAGGGGTGGTTCATCATGACGCCCATCAAGGACCCGACCGCCGAAGATCTGCAAACGATTATCGACGACATGAGCGAGTCCCTGATCGCGGCGGGTATCCCGGTCTTCACGCTGAACATGGTCGAGCTTACCGACCAGATCAGCAGCGGGTTCGCCACCTTCCAGGCCATCCTGAGCGCCGTGGCCGGGCTGATCGCCCTGGTCGGTGCGCTGGGCCTGCTGACCACACTGTCGATGAGCGTCTTCGAGCGCCAGAAGGAAATCGGCGTGATGCGCTCCATCGGCGCGGGCTCGGGCACCATCGCGGGCCAGTTCCTGACCGAAGGTCTGGTCGTGGGTGTGATCGCCTGGGTCGTCGGACTGCCGCTGATGCTGCTGCTGCAAAAACTGCTGCTGCTGATCGTCGGCATCGAAGACGCCATCCCGCTGCAGCTCTCGCCCACCGCGATGATCGTGGGCCTCGTGGGGATACTCGTTATCACCACCGTCGCCAGCCTCGGCCCGTCGCTTGGGGCAGCCCGTAAGACCGTGTCTGACATTCTGCGCTACCAGTAAGCGCACGGAGGAAACGTCATGAATACCAATAACAAGCCGCTCGTGTCGCTGGAGAATGTCGACAAGATCTACAAGACCAAGGCCGGTCCGCTGAAGGCGCTGAACGGTGTGAGCCTGACCATCAACGAAGGCGAGTTCGTCGCCGTGGTGGGGCCGTCGGGCAGCGGGAAGTCCACGCTGATCAACATGATCACCGGGATCGACCGCCCGACCAACGGCGAGGTGTTCGTCGCGGGGCAGCGCCTGACCAACATGAGCGAGAATCAGGTCGCCAAGTGGCGCGGGCGGAACGTGGGCGTTGTGTTCCAGTTCTTCCAACTGCTGCCGACGCTGACCGTGATCGAAAACGTGATGATGCCCATGAACTACGTGGGCACCTACAAGGGGCACCGCCGCGAGCGCGCGATGGAACTGCTCGAACTGGTGGACTTGCCCGACGTGGCGAACAAGTACCCCAGCCAGATCTCCGGCGGCCAGCAGCAGCGCGCGGCGATCGCCCGCGCCCTGGCGAACGACCCGGTGCTGCTGATCGGCGACGAGCCGACCGGTAACCTTGACACCGTGTCCGCCGGTCTGATGTTCGGGCTGTTCGAAGACCTCGTGGACCAGGGCAAGACGATCGTCATGGTCACGCACGACCGCGACCTGGCGGGACAGATTCCGCGCGTGGAAGAAGTGCGCGACGGCCAGCTGGTCTCCGCCGCCGACGTCGATCAGCGGTTGGTTGCCTCGGCAGGCTAAGCCGCCACAAAGCCATCCATCCGGGGGGCGAGATCAGTCCCGCCCCCCGGCGGTAAGATACCTGACTCGGATGGCTGTCTTCCCCGTAGCCGTTAATCGGTCTACAATAGAAACATAAGCGCAGCGTGAACTGTTGAGGAGACAGGAAGCATGAATATCACGGAGCGTGACGAGAACGGTGTGGCTGTCTTTGTGCTCGACGGTCGCGTCGACAGCGAAGGCGCCGTCGATCTGGATATGGCCCTGCGCGGTGCGGTTACCGAAGGCAAGCACAAAATGATCCTGGATATGTCCCAGGTGCGCTACATCAACAGCGCCGGGCTGCGCACTCTGGCCGATATCCTGACCGAAAACCGTGCCGCGGGCGGTGACCTACGTCTGGTCGATCTCAACCCGAAAGTGCGGCGCATCTTCCAAATCATCGGTTTTGACCGGTTCTTCGATATCGACAACACCCTTGATGAAGCGCTGGCCGCGTTTTAACCCACTGCGTGCCGTCTGATGAGGCGCATTCACTGCTGATGACAGCCCCCTCCGTTTCAGGGGGCTGTTGTTTAAGGCGAGACACACCCGCCAACAATATGTTACATTGGGTAGTATCTGTCTGAGATTTTTTAGCAGCCGGCTTGATCGATTTTTTTGGATGTTTAATGGGTTTTGCTTAGGGCATCACTGGCGACTGAACCCTAACAACTGAACACTTCAATTCTGCAGCCTGTCCCCATTTGAAGGACACCTCTATGAGCTTTCTAGGTGAGCTTCGGGTCGATGCCACCCACGAAAACTTGATGGTCATTTCGCACTTCGTGCACGGCATTGCGCACCGTCTGTCCCTCTCCGATAAGGTCGTTTTCGAGCTGGAACTGGCCGTCGAGGAAGCCGCGACCAACATCATCGATCACGCCTACCAGGAGGCGGGCGGCAAGATCCTGATCAACGCGGCCACGACCGGCGAGCAGGTGCGGATCGAGCTGACGGATTGGGGCGCGCCGCTGAACCCGGCGAACGTCAGGCCGTTCGACATCACCGCCCCCATCGAGACGCGCATCCAGGGCGGCATGGGCCTGCACTTCATCCACACGCTGATGGACCGGGTCGAGCGCGACATCGCCCCGCGTTCGGGCGAGCCAAACGTCCTGCGGCTGTTCAAGCGCATCGAGAAGGAAACCGCCGAGACGCGCGCCGCCAGCCCCATGCAGGAGCTGAACGCGGTCCGTACCATCAGCGAAGTCATGACCAGCCGCATCGACCTGGACGAGCTGCTGAACCTGATCCTCAACAAGCTGGTGACGACGATCAACGCCGAACGCGGCACCCTGTTTCTGATCGACGAGCAGCGGCGGGAACTGTGGTCGCGCGTGCTGCTGGACGATCTGCACCCGCTGTCGGAAATTCGCCTGAAGATGGGGGAGGGCATCGCGGGCCACGTCGCGGAGACGGGCCGCGTGGTCAATATTCTGGACGCCTACGCCGATCCCCGCTTCAATCCGGCGGTGGACCAGTCTACCGGTTTCCGCACGCGCTCGATCCTGGCCGCGCCACTGGTCAATCCGCAGCAGACCATCATCGGGGTGGTGCAGGTGCTCAACAAGCGCGACGGCGCATTCAACGCCCGCGACGAGCGGCTGCTGGCGGCGCTGGCGTCGCAGGCGGCGATCAGCATCGAAAACGCGCGGCTCTACCAGCAGGAAATTCACCAGCGCGTGCTCCAGCGCGAGCTTGAAATGGCGCATGGCATCCAGGCCAGCTTCTTGCCGGAACAGATCCCGCACGTCGATGGCTGGGAGATCTGCGACTTCTGGGAGCCGGTGCGCGGCGTCGCGGGCGACTTTTACGACTTCTACCCGCTGGAGGATGGCCGCCTGGCGCTGACCATCGCGGATGTGTCCGGCAAGGGCGTGCCCGCCGCGCTGTTTATGGCGCTCAGTGTGACGGTGCTGCGCTTCGGCGTCAGCCTGAATCTGCCGCCTGCCGAGGTGATCCGCCGCGCCAACGAGTCGATTATCGCCTCGCAGCGCTCGCGGATGTTCGCCACGGTGCTGCTGGGCTATCTTGAGACGGAAACGGGCATGCTGCAGTTCGCGTCGGCGGGTCACAATCCCGGCCTGCTGTACCGCGCCGCCGAGCAACGCTGCGACTACATCACTGCGTCGGGCGTGGCGGTGGGCGTATTCCCCAACGTGGATTTTGCCGAGAACAACGTGCGGATCGAGCACGGCGATATCCTGGTGCTCTACACGGACGGTATTACCGAGGCAATCAATGCCGATGAGGAAGAATTTGGGGAAGAACGCCTCGAAGCGCTGCTGATGGAGCACTGCGACATGGCCGCCGGGGAGCTTTGCGGCACGATTGTCGAGGCGGTCAGCGCCTTTGCGGAAGGGCGTGCGCTGGTTGATGACGCGACTTTGGTGGTGATCAAACGTCTTGGAAAGGACGTGTCATAAGCACAAAATTAAAAAAGCCGACAATTCGGCACACAGTGGTTAAAATAAATGTCATAGTATAGGCTTAAGGAATCCAGCCGAAACATATTACGAGGCATCCATCACCCGTTATGGTCGCTGTGCCCGCCGTTATTCCCGAACCGTTCTTGACCCACGCAGCAACCACGATTCAGGTGTTGGGCTGGCATCAGGTCACCCTCGTGCTGCGCGATTCGCCTT
>NZ_DAISHJ010000035.1:21037-40614 GCF_036822615.1 Aggregatilinea sp.
CCGCCCCCCATCAGGTGGTCGCGGTGGGCGGCCCGCCCCTTACCTTCGATCCGGCATCCGCGCCGAAAACGCAGCGCCGCGTCAGCCAGTCCTACGTGACCCCTCCCGGCAGCGATACGCCGGATGCTTCCTGGCAGATCGCCGCGCCGCTGACCGCCGGAATGACCGCGCTGGGCTGGGCCATTGCCGCCGGGGACGAACCGGCGGAAGATGACGTCAGGGCGCTCGAAAACGTCGCGGATCTGGTGGCGGCGTCCATAGCCCAACTGCGCAAAATGGCCCGGCTGCAAGACGAAACCGCGCACCAGGAAATGCTCGGCCACATCGCGCGCATCGCCTCCCAGCACCTCGACGTGCGCGAATTATGTCAGGCCATCACGGGCGAGCTGCAATCGATCATTCGCTTTCAGCGTGCGACGCTGATCGTGCAGGACGAAGCCGGAACGCGGCAGAGCTTCGTCATGACCAACGACGGCACCCCGCTTCCGCAGCCGGAACAGGATCCGCTCAACGCCATCATCCGCACGCGGCTGGCGATCCCGTACGGAAACCCGCTGGTCGCCGCCTCGCTCGAAAATGTGAGCGATCCGTCCCGCGACGAGCGCGCGCTGCGCGACCAGGGCCTTTACAGCTATGCCTGCGTGCTGCTGCAAGCGCACGGCCAGCGCATCGGCGCGTTCGGCCTCGCGGCCAAAGCCGGGGATGCCTTCCAGCCTGCCGACCTCGAACTGTTAGGCGCGACGGCGCACCATTTCGCGGGCGCGATCTGGAAAGCGCTGCTCTACCGCAAAGAACAGCGGCAGCGCCACCTGACCGAAGCCCTCGCGCAGATTTCGCAAAGCGTGAACTCGACGCTGTCCCTGGACAAAGTGTTGAAGCTGGCGTTGGAGCAGTTGAGCCACGTCATGACGTACGACACGGCCTCGATCTTTCTGGCGGAAGGCAGCAGCCTGTGTATCGTGGCCTGCCGGGGGTTCGACCAGCCGGACGATCTGATGGGCACGGTGTTTCGCTTCGAAGAAAACAACATCGCGCACGAGGCGATGCTGGGACGCAGGGCGCACGTGGTTGCGGACGTCCAGATGCTGCCGAACTGGGGCCACACCCGCGACGATGTCGAAGGCGCGCATACCATCCGCTCCTGGATCGGCGCGCCGCTGATCGTCCACGGCGAGAGCATCGGCATCCTGACCATCGACAAATACGAGCCGAACTTCTACAAACCGGAGGACGGCGACACGGCGGCAGCGTTCGCGGTACAAATCGCCACGGCCATCCACAACGCGCGCCTGTACGAATCGGAACGCATCCGGCGCAGGACGGCGCTCGCGCTGACGCAAATCGCGCAGACCATCAACTCGACGCTGGAACCGGTGAAGGTGCTGGACATGGCGCTCGACCAGCTCCGCAGCGTGATCGACTACGATACGGCGTCGATCCTGCTGCTGGAAAACGGCAATCTGGTGATCGCCGCCTGTCGCGGCTTCGACAGCCCGGAGCACGTCATCGGCACGATGATCACGCCGGACCGGGCGAACTATGCTCATATGACGCTGGTCGAGCAGTGCACGCGCATCGTGGAAGACGTGCAGGCCGTCACGGATTGGAGCCATGCCCGCGACGACATTCCCGAAATTTCCTCGATCCGTTCCTGGATCGGCGCGCCGCTGATCGTGCGCGGCGAGAGCATCGGCGTGCTGACGATCGACAAGCACGAGCCGCACTTTTATAAATCGGAAGATGGCAAGGCGGCCAGCGTTTTTGCGGCGCAGTTCGCCACGGCCATCCAAAACGCGCGGCTGTATCAGGCGGTGGCTCGCCAGCGCGACCGTCTGGCCTCGATCCTGACCGACGCGACGGACGCGGTGATCGTCGTGGACCCCAACAGCATGATCTGGCTGGTCAATCCCGCCGCCGAACACTACCTGCACCTCGAACACCTGCAAGTCGCCGGGCGTCCGCTTCACAGCCTGAACCTGCCCGGCCTGGACGACGCATTCACGTCTGCGCAGGCGCGGCAGGCCCCCGAAATGTGCGAGGTCGTCACGGCGGACGGCACGGCGTTCCACGCCAGTCTGGCCCCCGTGCGCGACGTGGGCTGGGTGATCGTGATGCAGGACATCACGCCGCTGAAGGAACTGGACCGCCTGCGCACCGATTGGGTCGCCGCCGTCTCGCACGACCTGAAGAACCCGATCCAGGTCATCCAGATGGGCGCGGCCATGCTGGAGCTGGACGCGCCGCTCAACGCCGAACAAATCGAGCACGTGCAGATGATCCAGCGCAGCGCGATGCAGCTCAGCGATCTGGTGACCAATGTGCTCGACCTCGCCCGGCTGGAAGCCGGGCCGACCCTGCGGTTGGTGTCGGTCAATCCGCCGAGCGTGATTCACGCCGCCATGTCGGAGATCGAACACCTCGCCTCGGAAAAACGACAGCACCTGGAACTCGACCTCGCTCCGTCGCTGCCGCCGCTGCTGGGCGATGAAAGCCTGCTGCGCCGGATGCTGGCCAACTTGCTGAGCAACGCGATCAAGTACACGCCCGAAGGCGGCAGCATCACCGTGCGCGCGCATACCACCAACGGAGATCTGCAAATCGAGATCGCGGATAACGGGCCGGGCATTCCGCCCGACGCGCTGCCGCACCTGTTCGACCGCTTCTACCGCGTGCCAAACACCACGGCCAACGGCACGGGCCTGGGCTTGAGCATCGTCAAAAGCATCATCGACAAGCACAACGGCAGCGTCCAGGTCAGCAGCACCCCCGGCCAGGGCAGCACGTTTACCGTCAGGCTTCCCGCCAGCAAAGCAAGCTGAGTCGCCCACCGCGCTTCTGCTGCTCGCGCTTGCGCATTCTGCTTATCGACTTTGCCGCCCGGCGGATCGATAATAGGGGGCGTTGTTGCATCGTCCTCGTGTTGTTGGTTCTCTACTGAAGGGAGCTGCAATGCAGTTGTCCTATGGCGCAAACGAATCCCTGCCTCACCTGTGGTGCTTGCTGCGCTCATTTCCGCGTATCGTTCTACTGGGGTGAAGCCGATCCGGCTCAGGGCGGCACCGTCCCGCCCGACATGACCGAAGACCTCACCGACTTCCGCCGCTGTATGAAAGGGACCAACCAGAAACACCCCCACTGCGCCGCGCTGCTGGGCGAGATCGGCTCGGCGGTGCGCTGCACGATCTACGAGGGGCGGCCCAGCCCGTGCCGTGAATTCGGCGTGGATTGGGACGAAGACCACCTGTGTTACGTGGTCGAAGACCTCGAACGCTGCACGCGCGCTCGCGCCGAGTTCGGCCTGCCGCCGCTGACGGATCTGCCGCATTACACGCCGTCCACCGACGACCAGACCCCGCCGATCATCCACGCGGCGTAGCCCGATCTGACCCCGGAACCAAACCGTAGGGGCGTATCGCACTACGCCCCTACCAAGCCACCCGGCGCGCCCTACAAAATGCCGTTGATCGCCCCTTCCCACGCCCGCACGCCGCTGGCATGGTGCGCTGCGCGGTGATGCAGCGCCGCCGCGCCCGCGTCGCTCAGCGCGGTGAACGTATACGTCACGTGGGCCACCGTCCTGCCACCATCGGAGGCTTCGCACTGAATCGCCACGATCGCCAGCATCAGCCCCGGCGTCACGCGCACGTATTCCACCGCCCACTGCGCCGCATCGAAGCGGTTGACGTACCAGATCGTGTCCGGCTCGCCCGGGTGCCGCGACGAAAACACCGTCCCGGCGCAGTCACCCAGCGGCGCATCGGAGTAAATCAGCGTTGGGTCCCAATCCGCCGCCCATTCTTTTTCGCGCAGCGGGCCAAACAGCGGGAAGACGCGCTCCGGCGGCGCGTTCAGGGTCAGGCTTTCCGTGTGCGCAAAGCGCTGTAACGCGTGCTGTTCCATGGGCTCACCTCCAATAAATAACGGGCACGCCTCGTCGAGCGTGCCCGTTTGCCAACAAAAAAGCGAGCCGGATCGCTCCGACTCGCTGTCGCTTCTTTTACTTTACGCCCAGGTGAGGGCGCTTGTCAACGCCCAGTGCTGCGCCGAGCCGGGATCACACCAGGATGTGATCGATGGCGTCCGTCAGTTGGGCCAGATTGCGCACCTGATACAGCTCGCTGCACAGCGGCGCGTAGGCGGGCATGTCGCTGTCGCCCGTGCCCCACTGCGCGGGATATTCCGGGTTCAGCCAGATCAGCTTGCGCGCCCGCCGCCCGATGCGCCCGAACGTCTCCACGCCGGGATCGTTGAAGTTGTTGCGCCCGTCGCCCAACACGATGACCGTCGTGCGGCTGTCGACCGCGTCCAGGTGACGCGCTTCGAGCTGGCGCAGGCTGCCGCCCAGGTCGGTGTTGTAGTGCCCGGCGGGCAGCCTGGTCAGCACGGTGATCACGGCCTCGTCGATGCGGTGCGTCAGCAGGTCGTCCGTCACGTCTTCCAGGTGATCGACGAATGCGAAGCTGCGCGTCTTTTGCACCTGATCCTGAAGCTCGTAGATCAGGCGCAGGAAGAACTCGGCCACGGGGCGCATCGACGTGCTGACGTCCAGAATCACGACCAGCTTGGGCTTGAGCCGCCGCTGCTTGAAGTGGATTTCGAACGGCACGCCGCTGTAACGCAGGTTGGCGCGCAGCGTCGTTTTGGCGTCGAGCTTGCCCTGTTTGCCGCGCTTCTGGCGCAGGGCGGCGCGCGTCCGCAGGCGGGCCGCGAGGCGGCGCACCTCGTCGCGCAGCTGATCCATTTCCGGTTGGCTCAGCGACCCGAACGAGCGGTTCATGAGGTCGTTGACCGGCTTATGCCGCTGCGCGTCTTCCACGCGGTTGTCGCGCAGCTTCTCGCCCGCATACTCGCTGAGCTGGTCTTCCAGCCGGTCCATGTTCTGCGCGACCTGCTCCTTCATCTGCTCGATGCTGTCGGGATCCATGCCCTGTTCGGCCAACTGCTCCCACAGCATTTCGAGCAGCTCCTGCATCTGTTCCCAGCCGAGCATCTGCTGCATGCGCCGCGCGTACTGCTGGGCGCGCTGCGGCGAGCGTGCGTTCGGCTGGTTCAGCCCGGCCTGATCCGCGAGCTGTTCGAGGTCTTCCTGGCTGGGCGTCTGCCCGTTGAGCAGCCAGTCCAGCAGCTTTTGCAGGTCGCCCTTGATCTGCTCCATCATGTCTTGCAGCATCTGCTGGAGCATCTCTTGCAGCATTTGCTGCTCTTCTTCCGACAGGCCCGACTGGGGGTCCATCAGCGGCGGCGTGCCCAGGCTGAAGTACTGCGGGAACAGGTCCTCGAAGGTCGGGATCGCGTCGAAGTCTTTGATCAGCGTGGCGCGCAGGCTCATACGGAACGCTTCGCGGTCGCGCACGCCCAGGTGCGTGATCGCTTCCCAGGCGTCCTGACTTTCGGCGACGGAAACGCGCACGCCTTCGGCGCGCAGGGCGGCGATGAACTTAGTTATTCGATCTTCCATACCCGATCCCTCCCGAACGACGCAGCACGCGCCGGGCGCGTTCCACGTCCGCTTCGTACTTGAGCAGGACGGTGAGCGTGTTTTCGAGCGTCTCGTTGTCCAGCGCGCGCGCGTTGAGCGTCACCAGGGCGCGCGCCCAGTCGAGCGTTTCGCTGACGCTGGGGTTTTTCTTCAGGTCCAGCGTGCGCAGCGTCTGCACCATTTCCACGGCCTGCCGCGCCAGCTGCGGCGCGAGATCCGGGACGCGCAGCCGCACGATCTCCAGTTCTTCCTCGGCGGACGGGTAGCCAATGTACAGGTACAGGCAGCGGCGCTTGAGCGCTTCGCTCAGCTCGCGCGTGTTGTTGCTGGTCAGGAACACCACCGGGCGGTGTTTTGCCACGATGGTTCCCAGTTCGGGGATGCTCACCTGGAAGTCGCTGAGCACTTCGAGCAAAAACGCCTCGAATTCCGCGTCTGCCCGGTCGATCTCGTCGATCAGCAGCACGGTCGTCTTGTCGCTGTTGATGGCGCGCAGCAGCGGGCGCGGCAGCAGGAAGCGCTCGGAGAAAAAGACGTCTTCCTCGGCCCCCAGTCGATCCGCCGCGTCGGTGAGCGAAGTCGCGTCGGCCAGCAGCGACGACAGCTTATCCCGCAAAAGCTGCGTATACAGCATTTGCTTGGCATATTCCCATTCGTAGAGGGCTTTGCTTTCGTCCAGCCCCTCGTAGCACTGCAAGCGCACCAGCTCGCGGCTGGTCGCGGATGCCCATGCTTTGCTCAGCTCCGTCTTGCCGACACCGGCAGGCCCCTCTGCCAGCAGCGGTTTCCCTAACTTCTCGGCCAGATAGAGCACCGTCGCGATCTCGTCGGTTGCAATATACTGACAATCGGCCAGCGCGCGCTTTACGTCCTCCACCGTGTTGAACAACATGGAAACTCCTCTTGTGGCCCCATTACAATCACTTCCGAAAGCGTCACGTCACTGCGCCGGGTTGCGCAAGGCCCGGCTAAGGGGGCCGGGCCTGTCCATCCATCGTGCAAATACATCTACGGTGATTGTACGAAAAAAGAATACTAACATCAAAATAAACCGGTCAGGGCGCATCTGTCTATTGGGCTGATTCGCCAAACGCGCGGGGCAAAACGGCATGCAAGCGGGGAAGAAAAACCAGGGCGGGTCACAGACCCAAACGCATTAAGTTAGGCCCATCAAGGGGAAAATCGAGGGCCATGCCTTTCGTAGGGGCGGGGCTTGCCCCGCCCGTTGTGAGAAAAGCCGGGTAGGGCTTGCCCTACCCCTACGGTTACCACCGCTGATGCTTTGGTTTGACGCCGGGGGTGAGGTTTGGTTTTGCTTTTCCCTGATCCCCAACCCCGGCTTCCTATTCCCTCGCGGGGTGTTACTGCGCGTTGAGCTGGCCCTGGTTCATCCAGCCCTGCATGCCCATGCAGTCCACTTCGTACCAGTTCACCGCGCCGTCATTCCCGGCGCGCAGAATCGTCAGCGGCGTGTTGGCGAAGCAGGCCGCATCCGCGATCGAGTTCGTGCGCGGCGCGTTGTAGATCGGCTGGCTGAACGGCGCGGCGGGCATCATGACCGACTCGCCTTCGGCGTAAAACGGCTCCACCGGATCGCCCAGCGCTGCCGCCGGATCGAGGATCTCTTCGGGGATCGGGCCGACGCCCAGGAAGGCGCGCCATTCGTTTTCAAGCTCGACCATCGTCTTGCCGGTTGCCGCGACCAGCGCGTTGTCCAGCGTCTTCGCCTGCGACATCGTTTCGACGATGGCGTAATAGGTGTCCATGCCGCCGTAGGTGTCCACGATCCAGCGCATGAACGACGATCCCATGTCGTAGATCAGGTGTGTGCAGCCGTCTTCCTGCGCCGTCACCGCGCCGCCGCCGGGGCCGTCACCCTGGAAGCTGGGGAAGTCGCCGCCGCGCAGATCGGCCAGCGCGCGCAGCCGCTCGTTGACCGGGTATTCCTCGAACGTCTCGAAGAACATCGCCTGTCCCTCGACCCACCAGCTCGGCCCGCCGATGCCCAGCTCGTGCTGGTAGAGATGCGCGACCTCGTGCGTGGTGGTGGACGCGGCCTGATTCATCTGGAACTCGACGGTCGGATTCTCCGGGTTCCAGGCGCAGTCCTGCCGGATGGTGGCCGGTTCCAACGGGCGCACGCGCTGGATGGTGCTGCCCGCCTCGCTGATGATCGTGCCGGTAAAGCCGAAGTCGGTATCGTCGATGTCGCCGCTGCCGCGATACTCGGTCCAGTCCGCGCCGGGCGGGAAGATCACCGACAGGGGCCGGTAGGGCAGTTGGATGCCGAAGCCCGTCAGATAGGTGTCGCGGTTGGCGGCCATCGCGTCGATCACGTATTTGCCTAACTCCTCCGGCATGCCGTACCAGTAGACCAGCACGTCGTCGCTTTCGGCGTGGTACCATTCGCGCTGCGCGTCATAGTACACAGCGTGCACCGGTTCGCTGTTCACGCTCTCGCCGTTCATGCCGCGCACACCCCAATAGGCATCGACCTCGTGCCAGGGCGGCAGCCCGCGTCCATCGTACGGCGCGGCGATCCATTCATTCGGCTCGTCGCCGGGGCGCGCCTGCTTGCGCCCGGTCTTGCCCGTGGCGAAGGTGTAAAACAGCGTCACCTGATCGATCGTCACGCCTTCGGGCGGGGTGATGATGGCGTGGAACTCCATGCCCTGCGGGTAGAGCGACCGGTACGTGAGGTCCATGAACGCGAAGCCGTCCACCGTCTGATCGTCGTAGGTCTGCGGCTCGTCCTTGCCGCCCACGACGGTCACCACGTAGTCGCCGTCATCCTGGGCGCGGACCGGCGCGGCGGGCACGAACCCGCCCACGATCAGCGCGAGGACCAGCGCGGCGATCACCGCCAGTTGTCGTAAGGTTGGGCGCATCGTCTCCTGCTCTCCTTGTTTGCGCGGTCATTCCTGGTGCTATTGTAGCGGAATTTCGCGCCATCTCCGACCGGGCCGGGGCGCTGTGGGGAAAAACGGGCGGAGCAAGCCGCGATCCGTAGGCGTGGGGCGGGGCAATTCGTGAATTGCCCCTACGGGAATGGCAAAAACAGGGCGGGTCACAGACCCGCCCCTACAAACCCTTGTTGTCCCGTTTTCTTCCCTCTCCAACTTGATTGGAGAGGGGCCGGGGGTGAGGTGTTTTTCGTCCCTACGACGCGGGCTGCGTGCTCGGCGTCAGGTGCCCGTTGCCCGACACGGTCGGCTCCGGTACGTCGCGCCGGAACTGGCTCATGTACAGGTCGTAGTAGAAGCCCTTCGCGTCCAACAGCTCGGCGTGCTTACCGTGCTCCACGATCTTGCCGTCCGCCAGCACGTAGACCTGATCCGCGTTGCGGATCGTGCTCAGGCGGTGGGCGATGACGAAGCTCGTCCGGCCCTTGAGCAGCTCGTCGAGCGCCTTCTGGATCAGCCGTTCCGTGCGCGTATCGACGCTGCTGGTGGCTTCGTCCAGGATCAGCAGGCGCGGGTTGCCCAGCGCGGCGCGCGCGATGGCGATCAGTTGGCGCTGGCCCTGGCTCAGACCGCTGCCGCGCTCGCCCAGGATGGTGTTGTAGCCGTCCGGCAGGGACGCGATGAACCCGTCTGCATGGGCCAGCTTGGCCGCCTCGATGACGTCCTCGTCGGTCGCGTCGGTCCGCCCGTAGCGGATGTTGTTCATCACCGTATCGCTGAACAGGAACGTGTCTTGCAGCACCAACCCGATCTGGCTGCGCAGACTGTCGAGCGTAACGTCACGCACGTCGTGCCCGTCGATCACCACCGCGCCGCCTTCCACGTCGTAAAAGCGCGGCAGCAGGTTGATGATAGTCGTCTTGCCCGCGCCCGTCGGTCCGACGATAGCGATCGTCTGGCCCGGCTGGGCTTCGAGGCTGACGCCCTGCAGCACCGGCTCGTCCGCGTTGTAGCTCATGGTGACGTCGCGCAGCTCGACGTGCCCTTCGATGGGCGGCATGGCGATTGCGCCGGGCTTCTCCTGCACGGTCGATTTTTCGCCCATGAAGTCGAAGATGCGCTCGGCCCCGGCGATGGCGTTTTGCAGGTTGGTCCACAGCGTCGAGATCATCTGGATCGGCTGGTTGAACTGCTGCGTGTACGATATGAACGTGATGATCAGGCCCAGCGAGATCGCCGTCGTGCCCAGATCCTGCCCGCGCAGCATGAAGATGCCGCCGACCGCCGCGACGATCACAATCGACACGTAGCCCAGCGCTTCGAGCGCCGGGGAGAGCGCGCTGGTGAAGGCCACGGCGCGCACGTTGGCGTCGCGGTTGGCCGCGTTCACCGTGCGGAAGCGCGCGATGTTTTCATCTTCGCGAGTGAAGGCCTGCGCCTCGCGCACGCCGGCGATGTTCTCCTGCAAGTCGGCGTTCACGTCCCCGATCTCGCGGCGGGCCACACGGTACGCTTTGCGCGCCTGCCGAGAGAACCAGATCGTCGCCACGACCATAAACGGCACGGGGATGATGCTGAGCAGCGCGAAGGTCCAGTTGCGCGTGAACATGGCATAGATCAGCCACGCGAGCTGGAAGATGCCGCGCATCACCTGGACCAGCACGAACGCGAACGCCTGCTGAAGCGTATCCGTGTCGTTGGTCAGGCGGCTCATCACGTCGCCTGCCTCGTTTTTCGAGTAGTAACCGAGTGAGAGCCGGTGAATTTGCCGGAAGATGTCGATCCGCATCTCGGCCAGCACTTTCATCCCGGCGTAGCGCATGGCGTAAAACTGCGCCCCGGACGCGAACGCGCTGAGCACGAACAGGCCCACCAGCAGCAGGATCAGGTTGCGCAGGCCGGTCAGCGTCTCCGAACGGGAGAGGTTAGCGGTGTTGTCGGTGTACCAGCAGTTGCTTTCCGACGCGCCCGCCATGTTGCTCATCGCGGGGCTGTCGCTGCTCACGCCCTGCTGGATGTAGGGTGTCACATAGCAGTCTACGGCCTGCCCGACGAGGTCGGCGGTTTTCACCTGCGACCACGCGCTGAAGATCGACAGGCCGACCACCAACAGCAGCATCAGCTTCCAGTTCTTGAAGTAGTGCCACAGGCTGCGCAGCGTGGTACTGGTGCTGGCCGCTTTGCGCGTTTCGGAGCCAAACAGCATGGCGTCATGGCGCATCATGAGAGCACCTCCTCGCCCACCGCTTCGACGTCGCCGGTTGCTTCAGCGTCGTCCACAAGCTGCGAGTTGTAGATTTCCACGTAGATCGGGCTGTTTTCCATCAATTCCTCGTGCGTGCCGCGCGCCACGACGCGGCCCTTCTCCAGCACCAGGATCAGGTCGGCGTTGACCACCGTGCTGATCCGCTGGGCGATCACGAAACTGGTGCGGCCTTCCATCAGCTTGTCGAGCGCCTTCTGGATCTGGTATTCGGTCGCCAGGTCCACGCTGCTGGTAGAGTCGTCCAGGATCAACAGGCGCGGGTCGAGCACCAGCGCGCGCGCGATGGCGATGCGCTGCTTCTGGCCGCCGCTGAGGGTCGTGCCGCGCTCGCCGACCGGGGTGTCGTAGCCCTGCGGGAACGACATGATGAAGTCGTGCGCGGCGGCGGCTTTGGCCGCGCCGATCACTTCCTCGTCGGTGGCGTCGGGCCGCCCAAAGGCGATGTTGTCGCGGATGCTGCCGCTGAACAGCGTCGTCTCTTGCAGCACGATGCCGATCTGCGAGCGCAGGCTGGTCAGCGTCACGTCGCGCACGTCGGTCCCGTCGATCAGCACGCGGCCTTCCGTCGCGTCGTAGAAGCGCGGCAGCAGGTTGATGATCGTCGTCTTGCCGCTGCCCGTCGCGCCCAGCAGCGCGATCGTCTGGCCGGGCTGCGCCTCGAACGAAACGTCCTTCAGCACGTAGTCGCCGCTCTTGAAATAGCGGAACGAGACGTTCTCGAACTGCACGTTGCCCTGCACACCGGTCATCTCACGCGCGTCGGGCGCATCCTGCACGTCGTTTTCCGCGTCGAGAATCTCGAAGATACGCGTTGCGGAGGCAGACGCCTGCGACATCAGCGAGATGATCATGCCCAACTGCGCCAGCGGCATGAACACGTAGACCAGATACAGGCTGAACTCCTGCCATTGGCCCAGCGTCAGCGTGCCGTCGAGGATCTGCGTGCTGCCCGCGTAGAGCACCGCGGCCTGTCCCAGATTCGCCAGCAGGAAGGTCAGCGGGAAGATGATCGAGAAGATCAGGCTGATCTTCAGGTTCCACTTCAGGTGCTCGTTGACGGCGACGTCAAAGCGTTTTTGTTCCTGGCGCTCGCGCACGAAGGCTTTCACCACGCGGATGCCCGCCAGATTTTCCTGCAAGATGGTGTTCAGGGTCGACAGCCGGATCTGCAGGTTGCGGAACAGCGACTGCGACGCGATGCCGAAGATCATGAACATCAGCACCGCCAGCGGCAGGATCGGCAGCGCGACCAGGGTCAGCCTGATGTTGGTCGTCAGCAGAATCAGCAGCGTGCCCACCAGCATCACCAGCGATTGCAGCGCGAACAGCAACCCCTGGCCGATGAACATACGCACCTTTTCCACGTCGTCCGTGGCGCGGATCATCAACTGGCCGGTCTGGTTCTGGTCGTGGTAGCTGAACGAGAGGTGCTGGATTTTGGCGAACAGCTCGTTGCGATAGTCGAACGCGATGCTCTGCGACAGGCGCTCGGCCATATAGTTCATGATGAACGAAAACAGGCCGCGTGCGATGGCGAAGCCGATGATCGCCAGCCCGGCGGCAATGATCGCGCTTTCCGCGCCGTCCGCCTTCGATTGCAGCGCGGCGACGGTCGTGCCCTGCTGGGCCGCGACCTGCGGGATCGCCTGCTCCGGCAGGCCGAGGATCGTGTTGGCGGTGACGCCGCCCGTCACCTCGTCGATGATGTGGCTGACCAGCCGGGGAACCATCAGCATGGCCCCGGTCGAAATGAACAGCGCCGTGTAGGCGATGATCGCTGTCGTGCGGTAGTGGCCCAGGTAGCGCAGCGCGCGTCCCAGGTCTCGCATGCCCCTGCGGTTATCACTCTCACCGCGTGATTTGCGTGCTCTTGGATTCTGTCGCTCTTCCAATGTTTAGCCCTCGATGTTAGTCGGAAGAATCCGGGGGCACGGGGAACGGCGGAGCTGGCAGGTCGATCCCCATGTCCTCTGCATACTGGAGCAAACCGGCGATCAGTTTGTCCAGAAGCGCCAACAACGTGTCCTGCTCGTCCGGCGTGAGCACGTCGAACAGGCTGTCGATGAAGCCCGAAAACTCAGGCGCGCGCTGGAGCACTGCCGTTTCGCCCTCGGGGGTGATGCTGATCAAAAACTGGCGGCGGTCGGTGGGATGCACTCGGCGCTCGATCAGTCCCTGCTCCTCCAGCCCGTTCAGCAGCGAACTGACCGTGTTGCGGCTGACCCGTAAAAACTGGCTCAGCTCGCTGGGCGATACCCCGGCGTTCTCAGGCCGCTGCGCCACGACCAGCCCGCTCCGGCGCTGGGCCACCAGCAGCCGCACCAGCAGGTGCGTGCGTGCCGACGACAGCGAGTCTTTGCGGTATTGCCCGCTGATCACACTCATCAGGTGTGACGTGGCCTTGATATACCGGAACAGCTTGATTTTGGACTCGTCGTGAACCTGGAAGATCTCGTTGACGATTTTTTCGATCTCAGGCGGCCCTCCAACACACTGGTGTTCCTGATCTGGTGCCTTTGTTTCGTCGCTCATGGTTCTCTGTTTCTACTCAAGCAGAAGACGGTCGCCGTCATGCCGCCTCCGCAACGCGCGATCGTCGCGTTACGAAAGTACAGTACAGAACTATACGACATAGAACTATTCATTGTCAATAGCTCATATACGATTCTGATCGATTGGCGTAGGGGGTTGGTCGACGTGCGCCGCTTGAGTCACTGCGCGACGTCTTACGTTACCGCGCGGTTTTAAACTGAATATAAACAGGGCATTATGCTCCCTACAAAACCCCGTTGAGCGCTGCTTGTCTCCCCTCTCCAACCCAGATTGGAGAGGGGCCGGGGGTGAGGTCGTGGTGAGGACCGGACTATTTTATTAAACCGTATCAAGCTCGCCCGGTAGGGGCGTATTGCAATACGCCCCTACAAAATCCATTCACCAACCAGATTGTGTTTTGTCCTTCAATTCCTACTTGGGGCACTACTACGGCAGCGCGGGATTCTTGAGCGTGGCGTCGAAAAACCGGATCGTGCGCTGGATGAACAGGGTGTCCCCGTCTCCGGCGAAGGTATGCGGCTGGCCGTCGTAGGTGTAGCACTCGACGGATTTTTCCAGCACCATCAGCCGCGTGCACAAATCCTGTGACCACGCCAGCGGGACCAGCTCGTCCGCGCCGCCGTGGTGGATGCTCACCGCCGCCTGGATGCGGTCGAGGTAGAAGATCGGGGAGACGCGCTCGTAGACCTCCGCCGGGATGTCTTCCTCGTCCAGCCCGCGCGTGTGGCCGGACCACTCGCGTATGGCGGCGAAGTTCTGCTCGTCGTCGCCGCTCATCGCCCCGTAGAGCACCGCCGCATCGACGTCTTCGCTGACGGTCAGCACGCGTAGCGAGATCCCGCCGCCCATGCTGTGCCCCCACAGCCCGATTCGGTCGGGATTGGCGGCGTGGAGCGAGCCGGGCGTGCCGCCGTACTCGCGCACCAGCGCGATCAGGTTCAGCACGTCGATCGCCATGCCCACGCGGAACAGGTTGGGGCCGCTGTCGGACGGGGTGTAGCCGCGCAGGTTGGGATGCATCACGAGGTATCCGGCGTTCGCCAGCGCGTCGGCGTAGTGCGTCGTGTAGTCGAGCGTGTAGTACGCGGCGGGATCGATGTAGCCGTGCAGCGCGATGATCACCGGGAAGGGGCCATCGCCGGGCGGCATATCCATGAACCCGTAGATGGTCAGGTCGTCGCTGGAATAGGCGATCAGCGAGCGCGTGAATGTATTGCCGCTTTCCAGCGTTTCCACGATTTCAAGCGTGCCGCTGCCGTAATTGCGCGCGGCGAGGTCGTTGATGCCCAGTCCTGCATAGGGATCGGGGGTTCCCGCCGGGGTCGGCGTGGCGGTCGGTCCGCCGGGCGCGGCCAATACCGATCCGCCGGGCAGGTCCGCACCGGGGTGCAGCGCGAGGAACACGACGGCCAGCAGAAACGCCAGCGTGACGATGGAGGCGGTGAAGCGTCGCATATATTCACTATAACAAAAACGAACCGGAAATGACCGGTTTGTAGGGATTTCGTGCGATGTTCGTCCGGCTACTGCGGCGCATCCCCGGCGGGATCGTCGTCGAATAGATTCTCTTCGATGAACGAGGCAAAGGGATCGTAGGGGGCTTCGAGATCCGGCTCCACCGCGTCGGGGTGCAGTGAGACTTCATCGTCGAAGGCTGCCGCGCCCAGGTGACGCAGGTCGACCATATCGGGACGCGCCGCCGCGCGCTGTCCGGCGGGCCAGAACAGCGTCATCAGGCGTTGGATGCCGTCCAGCAGGCGCGCATTAAATTCCTGGCAGCTCTCAAGCTCGATGTTTTTGGCGACCTCGTGGATCGCGCGGCGCGTGTAGATGTACGCGGCCAGCACCTTGGGATTGGTTTCGGGCGGGAAATACACCGCGATCTCCTCACGCCCGGCCAGCACGACCATGTGATGAAACGAGATCGGGTCGAAGCTGGAGACCAACGTGCGGAACGGGTACGGCTCTACCTCGGTTTCGGGCGGCTCCCCGATCATCGCCAGCACCTCGCTCGACACCGGCAGATCGAACTCGTGCTTGAGCCGGTTGCGCACGCTGCGCCACGCGCCGATCGCAAACTCGACCACCCATTCGTCCTCGATGCCCAGCAGCGTCGCAAAGCCGGAAAGGTACATCGCCATCTCGACCAGCGCATCGACACACGTGTTTTCGTCGCGGCTGAACAGGATCAGTTCGTCGGTGGTGGGATCGAAGGTGAACAGGTCGTTCACCGACAGCGAATCGTGCTGGAGCACTTCCTGCTCGTTGACGCTCACCAGCGCGGTGCGGGGAAACAGAGCGATGACACGGCGCAGGCCTAGCAGTGTTTCCGCAGAGAGATCGCACAGCTCGTCAAGCTGCTGCACGGAAAAATCGGGGTCGAGTGGATCGAGTATAGCGCGGGTTACCATGTGAACCATCCTATCACCGCTGTCTAACGGCTATAAGTACGATTGTAACCCGATTTACAGGAACCGGAATTAGGCGAATGGTCACAATAGTCTCATAGAGCTTTGGCGCGCCGCCAAACAGAGTTGTCAACCGCGCAGACCGGGGTTCAGTGGGCGCAATGACAAACACCGCTATAATGACTGTAACGGCGCTGCACTGGCGCGCCGCGACGTGAGATCTTTCTTAAGGAGAGCACAACGATGCCTGTTGCCCCAAACGTAGTCATGGCCGACGACGTGCGCATCTTCCAGCCCGATCTCGTCAATATGTACGGCTGCACGCTCGGCAGTCAAACCACCGTTGGCCCGTTCGTGGAGATCCAGCGCGGCGTGGTGATCGGCGCGCGCTGCAAGATCTCGTCACACTCGTTCATCTGTGACGGCGTGACCATCGAGGACGAAGTGTTCATCGGCCACGGCGTGATGTTCACCAACGACCTGTTCCCTCGCTCCACCAACGAGGATGGCAGCTTGCAGGGCGGCGACGACTGGACGCTGGTCAAGACGCTGATCAAGCGCCGCGCCTCGATCGGCAGCAACGTGACCATC
This sequence comes from Aggregatilinea sp., assembly GCF_036822615.1. Classification (NCBI taxonomy): domain Bacteria; kingdom Bacillati; phylum Chloroflexota; class Anaerolineae; order Aggregatilineales; family Aggregatilineaceae; genus Aggregatilinea; species Aggregatilinea sp. The sequence goes on from NZ_DAISHJ010000035.1 coordinate 37,238, forward strand.
GTCGCGGGCATCACCATCGGTGAAAACGCGCTGGTGGGCGCGGGCGCGGTCGTCACGCGTGACGTGCCGGATTACGCGATCGTCGTGGGCGTGCCCGCGAAGGTGATTGGGGACGTGCGCGGAAAGCAGCCCTAACCGACCGCCGGGCGGCCCTGCCTGCGCGCCCGCGCAGCGGGGTAGGGAATGTTAAGTGCTGGCCTGCGCGTCAGGCCGGAACGTAGATTTCACAGGGGCGTCCGCGATACGCCCCTGCGTGTTTTAACCGCCTGTTCAAGAGAAAAAATCAGGCGGATCATCGATCCGCCCGCCGCCGCCCCGCGCCCCAATTCTGAGGGCGCAGCCCCGTTTGGTCCGCGCTTTCGCCCGGTGCTCCGTAACCAATAATTATATAAATTTTATAAAATAGTATTGTAAATATTCCCATCTCGTAGTATTATACTAACAGATTGTGCCTCTTTTCACAATTAGTTCTTGTTCAAAAATTCACGAATGTTACAGATCCCGTGGAATTGGATCACCCGCCTGGGGCACAGCTTCCGGGCAAGGTGCAAAGGAGGCAACCTATGCAAACCGCCAACCGTCCCACCGTCGCCATCATCGGCGCAGGGTTCGGCGGCCTCAACGCCGCGCAGGCGCTCGCCAACCAGCCGGTTGACGTGCTGCTCATCGACCGTCAGAACTTCCACCTGTTTTCGCCACTGCTCTATCAGGTCGCAACGTCGGGCCTGGATCCCAGCGAAATCGCCTATCCGGTGCGCGGCATCTTCAAGGGCAAGAAAAACGTGCGCTTCCTGATGGGTGAAGTGCGCGAAATCGACCGCGCCGCCAAGCGCATCGCGGTGCAGATCAACGGCCACACGATTCAAGAGTTCTACGACTATCTGATCGTCGCGGCAGGCAGCCAGACGCACTACTTCGGCATGGACGATCTGCGCGAGCACGCCTTTGGCCTGAAGTCGCTCTCCGACGCGGTGGTGCTGCGCAACCACATCCTGAAGTCCTTCGAGCGCGCGGCGTGGGTGCAGGATCCCGTCCGGCGCGACGCGCTGACGACGCTGGTCGTCGTGGGCGGCGGCCCGACCGGGCTGGAAACCGCCGGGGCGCTCTACGAGCTGTATAAGCACGTGCTCGAAAACGAGTACTGCGCGCCGTGCGATGATCTCCAGGGGCGCGTGATCCTGGTCGAAATGCTCGACCACCTGCTCGATCCCTATCCGTCCCGGCTGCAAAAAGCGGCGCACCGCCAGCTCGAAAATCTGGGCGTCGAGGTGATCCTCGGTACGCGCGTCGAAAAGGTCGAGGCGGATCGCATCACGCTCAGCGACGGGCGCGTCATTCCCACCTATACGCTGGTCTGGTCGGCGGGCGTGAAAGCGTCGGCGCTGGCGGATATGCTCGATGTGCCGCTGTCGCGCGGGGGGCGCGTCCCGATCCGGCCCACGACGCAGTTGGAAGGCGACGAGGACGTATACGTGGTGGGCGACATGGCCTACCTGGAAGATCCCGACGGCAGGCCCTATCCGATGCTGATCCCGGTCGCCAAGCAGCAGGGCAGGCTCGCTGCGCGCAACATCCTGGCGCGGCTTCAGGGGCGCGACCAGCGGACATTCCACTATCACGACCGGGGCATCATGGCGACCATTGGCCGCAGCCGCGCCGTCGCCTGGATCTTCTACAAGGTTCCGCTGACGGGCTGGCTGGCCTGGATGGCGTGGCTGGGCCTGCACCTGATCACGCTGCTGGGCTTCCGCAACCGCCTGAGCGTGTTCATGAGCTGGGTCTGGAACTATCTCACCTGGGACCGTTCGGTGCGCCTGATCCTGGAGCACCAGCCGCACGGCCACTACGGGGACGAGGCCGATACGCCGGACGACGACTACGCCGCCATCGAGTCCGCCGGGATCGAAGCGGCGCGCGTGGAGGAGGAATTCGCCGGGGCGCTTGCCCACCGCTAACGCAAGTATCCGCTAAAACAGGTAGTTTCGAGGGGCGTATCCGCGTGATACGCCCCCTCGTGTTTATGGGCACGGGCGGGCTACTGCCAGTCGATGCTGGTGGGCGCGCCGCCGGGCGGCGTGATGTCTTGCGCGGTGCCGTTCGACTGCACCAGCCACAGGCGATCCCCGGTGTCCGTGCGGACCAGGATCATGATCGCGGTGTGGGCGGGGTTCCACTCGGCGGCGATCACGGCGCCGGGGATGGTCGGGGAGGCGGGTGGGCTGATCGGCGCGCCGGGGGACGCGGGCAGCAAGTAGAGCGCCACGTCGCGGCCCGGCGTCACGCTGCCCAGGAAGCCGATCCAGCCGTCGGGCAGGTCGGCGGCAGCCTGCATCGCCACGCCGGACGCGCCCTGGTTGGTGTATTCCGTGTACTGCCCGGTCGTGAAATCCCAGCGCCCCACGACGCTCGCGCCGCCGGAGGCCGGACCGCTGACGATCAGCGCCGTGCCGTCGAGCGTCCACGTCCCGCCGCCAAACGGCAGCGCCAGCGGCGTCTTGGCCGCCGGATCGAGGTTCGGATCGTTGATGTCCACGTCGCGCGGGATCACGACGATGCCCGGCGCGGCGTCCGCTCCTTCGTACCACGCCGTCACCGTGATCAGCAGCCGGGTGCCGTCCGGCGACCACTGCGCCCCGGTCGCCACGCGTTCGTCGCCGCGCTGCGCCACGAGGCCGGGATAACCGTTGCGGAACACCTGCCGTGAGGCGGGATGCGCCGGATCGCTCAGGTCGTAAATCCACACGCCGCCGTTGGTCACCGTCTGGTTGGCCGGGTCGGAATCGTCCACGCGCATCGCTACGTAGCGCCCATCCGGCGACCATTCGACCGCGCCGAGCGACAGGTTGGCGGGCGGACCCCACTCGCTGGCGGGCGACACGCCGACCGGCTGGCCGTTGATGCTCAGCCAGTGGTTGCCGCCGACCGTTGCGACCTGCCCCGTGCTGCTGACGTCGAAGATCGTGCCCTGGCCCAGCGACGACGCGTCCGTGCTGCCTGCCACCCCGACCAGCGACAGGTACGGCACGACCTCGCCCACGTAGCTCACGACGATCTGTTCTTCTTCCGGCAGGGTCGGCCCGCCGGATGCCTGATCGGCTTCCGGCGCTTGCGGCGCGACCGGCGCGGAGTCCTGCCCGGCGGCGGGCGCATTCGGATCCACGAACGCGCCTTCGCCCCCGTCCGCGTTGGGAACTTGTGCTACTTCGCCCGGCGTGGGACTGGGCGTCCAGGTGGTGATCAGGCCGGTGCTGTCTCCGCCGCCTTCACCCGGATCGAGCGTGGGCAGCGCGGAAGGTGTCAGGGTTGGCGCGGGCGCCGCGGTCGCGGCGGGCGTGGGCGTGGAGACGGTGGTCGCGGTCGCGTTGGACGTCGCCGTC
>NZ_DAISHJ010000036.1:0-16290 GCF_036822615.1 Aggregatilinea sp.
AACCTGCAATTCGGGATCGTCAGCGGCGAACAGGTTGTGCTGGCGCGCGCCAACGATCGCCCGGTCGTCTACGTGTTCGAGTGGTTTCACCGCTTTCCGGTGGGGATTGTATCGGCTGCCGACCTCGACATCACCGAGCCGGATGACCTGACCGGGCGCATCGTCGGCATTCCGGGGTTCTATGGCGCGAGCTACATCGGGCTGCGCGCATTGCTGGCCGCGGAGAGCATGACCGAGGACGATCTGGGAGAGCTGCGTGCCATCGGCTACACCGCCGCTGAAAACGTGTGTGAGCGTGCGGTCGATGCGGCTGTGGTCTACATCGTCAACGAGCCGCTGACCATCGAAGACAGCTGTTTCCCGGTCAACGTCATCGACGTGTCCGACTACACGACGCTCGTTTCGAACGGGCTGATCACCAATGAAAAGACCATACAGGACGACCCCGATCTGGTGCGCGGCATGGTGCGCGCCCTGCAGCGCGGGATAGCCGACGTGATTGCCGATCCGGACGCGGCGTTCGAGGTGAGCGTGCCAGAGTACGTCCCCGACCTGCCCGAAGACCAGTACGACACGCAGCGGCAGGTGCTGTACAACTCGGTCGAGTTGTGGCGGTCGGACGAACTGGGCTACATCTCGGCGGCGGCGTGGGAACAGACGCAGGCGATTCTGCTCGACGCGGGGTTGCTGTCGGCGCCTCTGGACGACCTGGACGCCAGCTATACCATGGACTTTCTGCCGGACTGACGTCATAGACCGTGACGTACGGTGATATTCGTCTGATTGCCGAACCGTCAACTACATATGAGCTGGTTTCATGGCGGGGATTCTGTCTCTAGACCTGTCTCGCGGTGCTGAACTTTGACGCGATGGAGACGTCGCTGACTCAGAATGATGACATGGCCCAGACATTCGCGTCTCGCACTGCCAATGAATCGCTCGCAGATCGCACTGGCTTGCGATGCCTTCAGCGGAGTGATGAGCGCCTCAATCTGACGATCCTCGGCTCGCGCCACAATACACGACCTTGCACGAGCCCAATTCCACGATGAAGTACACAAATACCGTTCGTTTCGTCAGACGGAAGAAGCGCCGGTTTCTTCCCGCAGACGCTGCACATCGCGCATCGGTGGTTCGCCGAAGAGGCTCTTATATTCCCGATTGAAGTGGGCGGCATCGTTGTAGCCGACACTATAAGCGGCCTGTGTTGCGTCGAGGTCTTCACCTAGCATCAGGCGGCGTGCCTCTTGCAGCCGCAGCCGCTTTTGAAATTGCAGCGGACTCAACGCCGTGACAGATTTGAAGTGGTGGTGAAAACTTGAGACACTCATTCCCAGTTCTTGCGCAAGCTCTTCAATACGCACGGGCTGGTTGAAATTCTGCCGGAGGCGCTCAACGGCTTTAACGATGTTGGGTGTGTGTTCTCTTGAGATAGTGAGATGGCAGAGTCTGCTTCCCTGATCACTCCTCAACAGGCGATAGATGATTTCCCGCGTGATCAGGGGCATGAGGATGCGCGCTTCGGCAGGGGACTCCACCAATCTGACGAGGCGCACAATCGCATCCAGCAAATCTGCACCCAGGGGGCTGACATCAATCGCGCGCGCATCGACTCCGCTGGCTGAGATGGGCTGCCCTGTCTCCACCATCACTGAGCCAACCAGGGTTGGGGACAGTTCCAGCCTTAGGCTGAGGTAGGGCCGTTCCCTGGATGCTTCCAGCACCTGGCTCACTCGCGGTAACTCAAGTGTAGTGAGGAGGTAGTTGAACGGATCGTACTGGTAGCGGTTGTCACCCACAAAGACCACCTTGCTGCCCTGCGCAATCACACAAAACGAGGGTTCGAGTACACTGTGAATGCGCTCCGAAGGTGTGGAGAGGCGACCTAGATGCAGCCCCGGCAGGGGTTGGATGAGGCCATCTTCGGGAATAGTCCGCGCTATCCGTTCGACTAGCTCTTCACGATCTGCTTGTATCCGCTGCGCTTCGCGTTCTGCTTGCTGATGAGTACTCATATCCATGGAACTCTCTATATCTGGTCACGCGACTATCTGTAGGATTATATAGCCATTCCGGATAATTCTACAATCAATTTATGTCTATTTCTTTATAATGAGCGTCAGATACCTATATTTTCTCTCCATATATGCGGATTTTATGGAGTTTTATTTAAGAACAGAGCACGCGCAAGTATTCATGGGGGGGCGGAAAATGAATATCAAAAGACGCTGCACACTATTATCCTCCATGCTGTTGGTGGGATGCGGTTTTTCGCGGCCTCAGTTCCAACTAAGGACCACCCGTTTTTGGGCAGGTGGTGCTTGTGCGTTTGACTCCTGTTCGCTTTCGGCTCACATCTCCGGTTGTTTGTCGGGTGCCTGCAGCACCGGTTTTTGCTGCCACTGGCGGAAGTCCGTATCAGGTGCTGAAGACGACACGAACAGCCGGAGCTCGATGAGGCCGGTGACTCCGACTGCTTGCTCTAGCACTGGAGTGCTGTACATTCCAGTCCCGCGCCAGCCGCCCGGATGCCAGCGGGCTGTAGGGGAGCAGGGCGATCCCCTGGTCCGCCGTCTTCGCGGTAGATGAGGTTGTAGTGATTCTGCATCGAGATAAAGCGCGTCCAGCCGTGCCTGTCGGCGACGTTCAACGCCTTGTGGAACTGCCATGCGTACATCGCTGACGCGCCGATATAACGCGCCTTGCCCGCCTTCACGACGTCGTGCAGCGCTTCCATCGTCTCTTCGATGGGGGTGCGGTAATCCCAGCGGTGGATGATGTAGAGGTCTATGTAATCCATCCCCAACCGCTGAAGGCTGTGGTCGATCTCGCTCAGGATGTGCTTGCGCGACAGGCCGCCGCCATTTGGCCTCTGGCGCACGGGGACGAAGACTTTCGTGGCGACGACCACTTCATCCCGATTGGCGAAATCCTTCACGGCCCGTCCGAGGATTTCCTCGCTCTTGCCATTCGAATAGGCATTGGCCGTATCAAAGAAGTTGATGCCGAGATCCAGCGCACGCTGGATGATGTCGCGGCTGCCCGTTTCGTCGAGGGTCCATGCGTTATGGACGCCGCCCTCCACTTTGCCGAAGCTCATGCAGCCCAGGCAAATTGGGGAGACTTCCAGGCCAGTGTTTCCCAGTTTCACGTAATCTATGTTTGTGCTCCTGATGTAGAGATCTAACGCGGCACGAGCTTGATCGTCGCCGCCCGCACGTCAGGGGTGACCATGGGGGCAACGTATTGTGGGTAGTGGCGATACTTGGTGAGATACGCCTTGTCGATCTGGTCGTTGAGGTCAGAATCGGACACGTCCACAAACGTGACGTCTTTTTCGACACCCCCGGCCCAGATCCGCCCTTCATGCCGCATCTGCATGCTGCGAAACCAGGCCCCGTCGCGCCCGTTCGCGGACCGGACGTAGAGATTGTCGCCAACGCGGACGACCCAGATGATCACCCGCTTGCGCAGCGTATCGTCCCGCTTCAGGGATGCGATTCGCAGTTCTTCGGCAGCGTCAATTTTGTCGAGTTCCGCATTTGTCCAGGCCATCATCAACTCGCTTCCTAATACCGGTTCCCAACCACCGAGATTTGGGCCATGGCGTCTTTGATTTCGTTGAGATCGGCGGCAGTCAGTTCGATATCAACCGATCCAAGATTTTCATCCAGGCGTTCAAGCTTGCGTGAGCCGGGGATCGGTACGATCCAGGGTTTCTGCGCCAACAGCCACGCCAGCGCGATCTGCGCCGGAGTTGCGTCTTTTTCCGCGCCGATTCGCTCCAACAGATCGACCACCACCTGATTGGCTTCGATCGCCTCGGGTGTAAAGCGAGGATTGCGGGCGCGAATATCGGTATCGGCGTAGGTTGTCTTTTCGGTAATCTTGCCGGTCAGATAGCCCCGTCCCAGTGGACTATAGGGCACCAGGCCAATGCCAAGTTCCTCACAGGTGGGTAGGATTTCTTCTTCAATCGGTGTCCACCAAATTGAGTATTCACTTTGCAGCGCCGCGACCGGCTGTACGGCATGAGCACGGCGGATCTGCTCAGCATTTGACTCGGAAAGCCCAAAGTGCTTCACCTTACCCTCTTGAATCAAGTCCTTGACCGCGCCTGCCACATCTTCAACAGGCACATTCGGGTCTGGACGATGTTGATAGAACAGATCGATAGCGTCGACCTTTAGCCGCTTGAGCGATTCTTCAGCGACACGTTTGATCTGTTCGGGGCGGCTGTCCAGGCCAACGGTAGGATGTGGGCCATCAGGGCCGTGTTTGAAGCCAAACTTAGTGGCAATTACGACCTGCCCTTTGAACGGTTCCAACGCCTCGCCGACCAGATCCTCGTTGGTAAAGGGGCCGTAGACTTCCGCCGTGTCAAAGAACGTCACGCCACGATCAACGGCCTGATGCAGAAAATCGATCATGTCCTGGCGGCTGCCAACCGGCGCATCGCCGAACGTCATGCGCATACAGCCCAGCCCAAGCGCTGAGACTTCCAAACCACTGTTGCCCAGTTTACGTGTTTGCATGTTTTGTCTCCGGTTATTGAACTCAGGACTGAACCACGATTAACCTTGATGTCGCTCTGTTCCATCTCCTCGGCAGCCTTGCTATCGAGACGCTTTGACTGACTGGAATGGGGTGCGCTGCCTGGGCAAGCCTGTGTCCGGTGTTCCGTCACGATTCTGTTTTCTAGCTGGAGATCGAACAACTCGAACGCAATACCGTCGGAGGTACGATTGCGGAGTCAGCTACCGCCATAAACCGGGAACATACTGGCCTCGCCATAGTTCTCGATTTGCGGCACGTTCTTCAAACGGTCCATGTCCGCGTCAGAGATGACGAAATCCACGTCCGCATTGTTTTTCATATGCTCCGGATTCGCCGTCTTGGGGAGGGCAAGCAGACCGAGCTGCAGAACGTAGCGAATACCGAGCTGCGGAATCGTCACCCCATAGGCCCTGGCGATTTCTGCAACCCCCTGGTTTTTCAGCAATTCTCCGTGCGCCACCGGTGAATACGCTTCAACCAGGATGCCTTTGTCCTGGGTGTGTTGAATCAGCTCGTGCGGCGTATTGCTGATATGTACCAGGATCTGATTGACCATCGGGCTGACAGAGCTGGACTCAAGGATGTTGTCGAGGTCCGCTTTTTCGAAGTTCGAAACGCCGATGGCACGGAGTTTTCCTGCTTTATAGGCTTGCTCAAGCGCTCTCCAGGCTTCGCGGTTGCCCTCGAAGTAGCGGTCATCTTCTCCGAACTGTCGCCAGGGTTGCGGGCTGTGAATAATCATCATATCGATGTAATCCAACCCCATGGTCCGGAGCGATTGATCGATCGATGACACTGCCTGCTGGTAGGACTTGACTTCTGCGGCAAGCTTGGTGGTGATGAACAGGTCGTCCCGGTTCACACCGGCGGCTCTGATCCCCTCGCCAACGCCACGCTCATTTTGATAGGCCTGCGCCGTATCGATGTGGCGGTATCCAATTTCTGCCGCGTCCTTCACGGCCTGGACGACATCCTGATCGCTGATGAACCACGTTCCGAGACCCAGCTTCGGAATCTCTACGCCGTTAGATAGCGTGTAGTTTTCTTCGAGAATCACAGCATACATCCCCTACACTCGTTTTGTCGATCGTCTGAGTTGCTTATATCTGCCAGCGCTTCGGTCACTTATTCGGGTTGATATTGCTCGTCGCTGACGTGTTCCATCCAGTCGGCAGCTTTGCCATCGAGATATTCCTGAATGGCGATATGCGTCATGGCGGTGGTGGGCGCAGCCCCGTGCCAGTGTTTTTCCCCTGGCGCGAATTGGACCACATCCCCAGGCTGAATTTCCTCGACGAGGCCACCCCAGCGCTGCACCCGCCCGGTGCCGTACGTCACGATCAGGGTTTGGCCCAGCGGATGGCTGTGCCACGCGGTCCGCGCGCCGGGTTCAAACGTCACATAAGCGCCGCCTGCGCGTGCCGGTTCGTTTGGCGCGAACAGGGGATCGATGCGCACCGTGCCGGTGAACCATTCCGCAGGCCCCTTTCCTGACGGTAATTTGCCGTTTTTTGTGATACCCATCTTCTCAACCCCTTGCCCATTGCTCCATTTACGCTTAGATGAAATTCTAGAAAGTTCGTAAAAGTAAAGGGTGCTTCCTCTTGTTAAGGCCCATTATAGAGGGGGATAAAGCAAAACGATTGTAGAATTATCCAGGATGATTGTATGATTCTGTGGCGATCCGCATGGGACGTAAGGACGAGATTGTTATGAGTGCGGTTAATCAACAGCACTTAGCACGTGGGGCGCAACGCTTGTAAGCAAATCGTGAGGAGCGGGGCCAACGGGTACGCGGGACATCCCCGACGATGGCGCTCCAAGCCGCTTCAGGGATTCTTCTGGGCTGTCTTTTTTCACGCCTTCGCAGCGGCTCCACAGCTTGTTGGAGGCATCGTTCTGTGTGGTCGCACAGGGCAGCAAGGTGGCCCTTGTGGGGAGCAACCACCAGTACGAGATATTGCACGGCATTCGTTGGGACGCCAAATACGCCACGTGGAACAATTTCACTGGAAAACCGGTAGACGGGTATGAAGTCCACCGCATAGTGGGAACCCACGCTTTGGCTGAGGCGCTGCTGGAGGTGCAGGGAAAAGCAGCGGCTTTAGGATACGGCCTGCTTCTCTGGGACGGTTACCGTCCTCAACGCGCGATAAAGCGTTTTTTGTATTGGTCGGCGCAGCCGGAAGATGGCCGTACAAAAGAAAAACATTACCCCAATATAGACCGAGCCGAGATGATTACAAAGGGCTTCGTGGCGTCCAAATCAGGCCACAGTTGTGGAAGTGCGGTTGATCTTACGCTTTATCGGTTGGATACGAAGTTGCTTGTTCCTATGGAAAGCGACTTCGATTTTATGGATGAGCGGTCACACCATACGTCAAAAGGAATCCCACCCAATGAAGTGGAAAATCGCCGGTTCTCATGGAATCCAGCGGATTTGAGTCATATATCTATGAGTGGCGGCACTACGTATTGAAAAACGAACCGTACCCCGACAGCTATTTTGATTTCCCTATTTCAAATGAAATGTTAAGCCGTTCGGGTAGTGGATTGGACAATGGATACACCCGCTAAACCTCGCGGATGAATTTCATCGATGATTAGCACCCTGTCTTGTACTATTTCTGTCTCCGTACGGTAAAGCGATACCAGGAAGTCCCGATACCGCTTTACCGTTTGCGTGCCGCTTTGAGCCGCTTGCGGCTCATTTGTCCGCTACCCCTTTCTTTTCACCTCCAAAATCCGGGATAACACATGTTGTTCAGGTGCCCAACAGGTTACAACGCAGGTTTGATGTTCTGGTTCAGCCGGAACAGGTTAGCCGGATCGTATCTGGTCTTCAGCGCCACCAGACGATTGTAGTGTGCGCCGTAAGCATCCTTGACCAGTTGTTCGCCCTCTTCTCCCAATCCGGCGAAGTTGACGTACAAGCCACCGGTGGAGTAGGGCTCCATCTCGGCAAGGTACGCGCGTGAGTAGGCGAGCACGTCCTCCGTTTCAGCGGGATCGTCCCAGATAGCGTCCACACTGAACAGGTAGTTCTCATTCCGTCCCATAAACGCCGTCGTTTCAGCAGAAGCCCTGCGCATAGCGCCGCCATTGTGCCAGATCACAATGAGAATCGACGGTGAAGGGGGATTTGCTCCCCGGGGAATGAGTGCGTCGATCGTGTCGTCGTCCAGACGCTTCAGGTAACGCGACTTGAAGTAGTACTGGCGCTGCCTCGCAGGGAAAAACTGGTCAAAGCCTTGCTGGATGCTCGTCCAGGGCAGATGTCCGCTCAAATCCAGGAAAGGCGTGCCCATCTCCCGTAACGGGCGGGTGATGCGTTCTCCTTCTTCCAGAGGGCCAGTATATACACCGCCAAAAATCACCGCGCGTTTGCCGTGATACTCTGCGGGGAAGTCCGGCACAGCCGGGACGGTCCAGAAGTAGGCGGTAGAAGACAGTGCTTCGGGCGCATCCTGCATAAAGTCGCGCCACTTTGGCAGCAGTTCCTTCGCGTCCTCAACCGGATACCACGGCATAGCCAGGGTTACCATCGGCCCTACCGGGTGCAGGCGATACTCGAACGACGTGACGACACCAAAGTTGCCCCCGCCGCCGCGCAGCCCCCAGAACAGATCCGCATTCTCGTTCTCGCTTGCGGTGAGATATTCGCCACTGGCAGTTACCAGATTGACCGATAGCAGGTTGTCGATGGTCAGGCCGTGTTTACGGCGCAGCCAGCCCAGGCCGCCGCCCAGAGTCAGTCCAGCAATTCCCGTGGTCGAGACCACGCCCCCAGGCGCAGCCAGCCCAAAGACCTGGGTTTCCCGGTCCAGCTCTCCCCACGTAACGCCGCCGTCTGCGCGAGCGGTACGCTTAACGGGATCGACGTGAATGCCTTTCATGGCAGAAAGATCGATGACCAGTCCGCCGTCGCAGGTCGCGTGCCCAGCGACGTTGTGCCCACCACCTCGCACCGCAACCAGAATGTTATGCTCTCGGGCGAAGTTCACTGCCGCAATGACATCCGCAACACCTGTGCAGCGCGCAATCATAGCCGGGTACTTATCGATCATCCCGTTCCAGACACGACGAGCTGCATCGTACTCTGGATGTGAGGGCAGTATCACCTGGCCTCGCATCGCCTGCTGCAGCGCCAGTGCTTTATCGGTCAGCGCGGCGTTTTGGTTAGGGAAGACTTCAACTGTCATTGTATTTCTCCTGTCTACCTGTTTTGTGAACGGTGATGGATAGAGCCGCAATATGGCTGCGTTCTTGATGTTCACAAACGTAAGGCAATAGAGGGAGGAGAATCATCACCCTTATGGGTGAATTTGGATTCATACTATCGTTACCATTTCCCAGTACCCTTGTGTTACACTGTGTTTTACTGCGCTAAACGCCTGTTCCAAATCGCCATCTGAGTGTCAATTGCCAAGCGGGAGACCCAAGACAATGCCGGATGCTGAGGTCCAGGCACAACTACACCATTTGCCGGTGCAGCCAACTGCCTACATTGGTCGGGAGGACGAGATCGCGCAGGTGACGGAACTGCTGGCAGATTCCCACTGCCGTCTGTTGACACTGACGGGGGAGGGTGGCATCGGCAAAACCCGGCTGGCAGTCGAGGTTGGGGTACGACTATCAGGATACTATCCCAACGGCGTTCACTTCGTGGATTTGCAGGCATCTTATACCTCCGATGTGTTCCTCCAGGTGATTGCAGATACGCTCAACTGCCCGTTTTCAGGGCACCAGAGCGCCTTTGAACAACTGCTCCACTTTTTACGCGAAAAGGACATGCTACTCTTGCTGGATAACTTCGAGCAGCTACTGCCGGAGCAGGCGGAAGTGCTGGTGAGTGACCTGCTCAATGGGTGCCCCGGCCTCACTATCCTGGTGACCTCGCGGGAAGTGCTTAATCTGCGACAGGAACGGGTGTGTCGTGTCCCTGGGCTGTCCTTTCCGCAGGAACAGACGGTTGAAGCAGCGGAAAAGTACGATGCCATACAATTATTCGTCGAACGTGCCCGTCATATACGCTCGGACTTCCTGATCGAGAACGACCTTCCGCACGTTCTTCAGATTTGCCAACTGGTCGAAGGGATGCCGCTGGCCCTGGAGCTTGCTGCCTGCTGGCTGAAAGTGCTGCCCTGCCAGGCTATTGCCAAGGAGATCCGTCAGAACCTCGACTTTCTCAACAGCCATCAGCACGATCTTCCCGCACGCCATCACAGCATCCGCGCCGTGTTTGAACAGTGCTGGAAGCTGTTATCGCCCCAGGAAGAGGCGGTCATCAATCGTCTGTCGGTCTTCAAAGGCGGGTTTCGCCGTGAAGCCGCCGAGCAGGTGGCGGGCGCGACATTGAACACGCTGTTACTGCTCACCGATAAATCGCTGCTGCGGCTGGAAGCGAGCGGGCGCTTTCACATTCACGAGCTGGTGCGCCAGCACGCCGCCGATCAGATAGACGAAACCGATACCCTGCTCGATGCGCACTGCGCGTATTACGCCGATTTTCTTTATAGTCGCAATGAGGCTTTGCACGGGGGCCGCCAGATCGGTGCCAGCAATGAAATCGCGGAGGAGCTGGACAATATCCGAGCGGCGTGGGCATGGGCGGTCAAACGAAGCAATGTCGAGGCTCTGCACCGGATGACCGAATCCTATGCCGTCTTTTGCCAGTTTCACGGACGGTATCAGGAGGCGTATCAGGCCGCCTACAGCGCAAGCGCACACTTGATGAGTCTGGAGGCGACCCGCGAAACCGATCTGGCACTGGGTTACCTTTTCTCGTTGCTGGGATGGATGTACGTTCGTCTGGGGAAGTTAGAGAACGCTGAAGCATCATTTGATCAGTGCGAGACAGTTTTCAGGCGGCTGAATATTTCCCCTAGTTTGAGCTATGCGCTTGATCCATCGCTTGGAAAGGCGGTTGTTGCGCTGGTGCGCGGTGACTACAGCGATGCGGAGCAGCTGGCAGAACAGGCACGGCAGCGGGCAGAAATCTCTCACAGCCCATCGAATCTGAGTGTGGCCTGCCGCACACTGGCAGAAACCTACCTGCGCCAGGGTAAACACGATCAGGCGCATCAATACGCACTGAGAGCCTACCAGATTTGCGAAGAAGCGGACGACCGGTGGTTCATGACGTACTGCCTGACGACTCTGGGTGAGGTCGCGCTTGAGATGCAGGCGTATGCCGCCGCCAAGCGGCATTTTGAATCGGCTCATACGTTGCGGCAGAAATTCCGCGATCCGGAGGGTATGGCGCTGGTGTTGGCTTACCTGGGCGATACGGCCCTTCAGCAGCAGGCATTCGACGAAGCGCTTCAAAATTACAATGAGAGCCGGGCTCTATACCAGCAAATCAACGATCCGGGCGGGCTGGCGAAAACGTTGTGCGGCCTCAGCCGCATACACCTTTCGCTTCAAGATTACCCGGCTGCCAGCGAAACTTGCCGGAAGGCTTTGCAAATCGCCGTGTCAATTCAATACGTGCCGGTTTTACTGCAACTGCTGATCATCGCGGGCGAACTCTGTTATACGGCTCAAAGCCAATCCACAGGATTGGAAATCCTGGCGTTGGTTACGAATCACGTGGCGGCTAATCATTCCAGTAGAACGGCGGTGCAGCAGTTCCTGGCTTCGCATGGCATTGCTGAGCTGCCCGTCCTGCTCACCGGCTACAATCTGCAAACCATTGACTCGCTCTCGCAAATGGCAACAAACATCGAGTGGGCGCTTCTAGAAATCGAAGACACGCTGCGAGCGAAACCCCAGCAGACCTTGTTGCCCGCACGAATGGATAATCAACCGCTAGTCGATCCGTTAAGTCACCGCGAGCTTGAGGTGCTGGCGTGCATCGCCTCCGGGCTGCAGAACCGTGAGATAGCCGATCGGCTCGTCGTCTCGCTGAATACAGTTAAGACGCATATCAACAACATCTATTCGAAGTTGAGCGTTACCAACCGGGTGCAAGCGGTCATCCGCGCCCGCGAACTGGAGATTCTTGAATAACTTGAATCACCTGAAAGGGTGATGACTCTCCACCCCCCACACCTCCTATACTGTGCTCGACGTTCGAGAACACTGCTCAGGAGGAAACATCCATGTCTACAAAATTCGCACTACGAACCATGACAGCACTGGCGCTGATGCTGGCGATCTGTCTTGGTGCCTTATCTGTTGCCGCTCACGGCGAGGGGGGTACAGCGCCTAACGGTTTGTTCTTCATCGATTATCGGAACCTCAACGGCGGGGCTGACGGGGTGGCCCTGGTCAACCTCGATCCCGAGTCGGAGGGGTTTGGTGAAGTTCTTCAGACGCTTGAGCTGGGCGAAGGCGTGCTGCCACACCACCTCTACTACAATCACGATCAGTCGCGGTTGTATAACACGGCGCTCGGCGGTTCTTTCCTGTACGAGCTGATCCTGGAACGCGACGCTGGCGGTGTGCCGACTCTCACTGAAGCTGTGCCTGTCGATACCGGCGATAATATCGTGGGTGAAGACATGTACTTCACGGAGGACGGTTCGTACTTCTGGCTAACCTTCATCGGCGGGTCTGGCGGCGACCGGGATGGAACCATCGGGCTATTCGATGCCAAGACCAACGAAATGGTCCGGACTACCGTTGCGCCCGAACCGAAGGATCCGGCGAGCGGCCAGCCGTTCATCCTTTACCCGCATGGGATCTCGGCAAGTGAAGCCCTCGGCTACATGCTGGTGACCTCAACCATTCACCCGGATCTCACTACCGGCATGGGCAACACTGTGACGGTGCTCGACATGGAAACCGGTGAACCGGTACAGACCGTCCTCGTGTCCGAGTCGTGGGATGTGTTGACCCAACCCGTGGAAGTCTTGATGCTGCGTGACGGTTACCCGTCCTATGCTCTGGTCACCACGATCAACGACGGTGGTGTGTGGATTGCGCCATTCGACGAAGAGATGGGCCGTCTGGGCGAATTCACGAAGGTCGTTGACGGCAGCGCCGATGGATTGGGGGTTGCCCTCGAGTTCTACATCGGCCCGGGCGAAGATCCTGAGAGCGATAAAGACCAACTGCTCTACATCAGCTTTGCGGTGCCCGGCGTCGTGAATGCCTACAGTCTGGATAACCTGCCGGAACTGGAATTGGTGAAGACTTTCCAGGCTGAGCCAGGCGCGCACCACTTCGGCTTCTTCCAGACCGAGTCTGGGCGCGAGGCGATGGTGATTCAAAACAACCTGCTCAATGCCGAGGGGATCAACGCGGGCACCTTGACGATTGTGGACATTCACAGCGGTGAGCAGTTGGGCCGCGTTGACCTACCGAGCGATTACGGCATTCTGCCCGAATCCCTTGAATCCGCGATGGGGAATGCACACTACGTCCATCACTGATGCAGGTTCAGCCCACACGTTGAATTGACCTTGAAGAGGACCTCGGTTAGCGCTCCCTGCTAATCGAGGTCGTTTTGATAAGCGTAATGTGAGAACCTATCCACGCCTCTGTTTTACTTCTTCGAGCTGTTCACTCAACTTTATGTTTTCCCTTTGTTGCACGCTAAGTAGCGCTTCTCATATCGACCATTTGATCCATCCGCAGATCATTCAGGTGCATCATGGTATTTACTTAACGAGATGGTATGGTGTGGATTGGAAGCTGCAAGCGATGTGTCACTTGCAACTTATTTTCTATTTATGTTCTTGTGATATTTCGCGGAGCCACGCGTGCGCATGCGTTTTTGGGGATGGAAAGGATTTGTATGTCACGTTTACCCGCTTGGTTTACTCCTATGGCAACGACCGTTGCCATCTTGATTGCCGCACTATTGCTGGCCGGTATTATGTCTGTGCCGTATCGCGCCACCCGTGCCCCGAAGGCTGCGATCAGCCGCGGTTGCACTGGAATACCAAAAACACAACGCGCTTCACTGGGACTGATCCGGCTGAGGTCTCCAGCCGCGTGGGCCGGGCCGTCTATCCCGCTGGCGAAAACGGAACAAGCCCCGACATGGTGCTGTTGTACAATCCCGAGGATTGGCAAAGTGGTTTGCAGGCGGCGAGTCTGCTCAAGCCGCTCAATGCGGTGTTGTTACCGGGCGTTGATGGCATCGCAGCCGAGATCGAGCGCCTTGCGCCTCCCGGCAGCGACACCTTTGACGGTGCGCAGGTCGTAACCCTGGCCGGTGCCGCTGCACCTGAGGGAGAGTTTTCCAGTACGGCGCTCGCTGCTGGCGTGGCCGCTGCTGGTCGGCCCGTTTGGCATCCCACTGTACTACCTGACGCACAACCGCCCGCTCATCCGGCACATCATTAATGATCGTCAGTGGCTACATTGCAACCACACTCGACCTGTCGCTGTTCCCCAACGAGAGAAGCCTGTTTTGGCTGGGTGCGCCGATGATCATCGTTATGATCATCAATTACGTTGTGGCGGTAGTTGTATCGTGGCCGCTGTTCCAGACATCGATGTTGTCTATTGTTTTATGGCGAATCGCACGGAGCCACGCTGCCCAAAGAGATCATTTACCCGGTCACTGAGGAAGAAAACACGCCCGGCGCGGTGATCCTGATCAACCGCAATTACCTTGCCGACGCGATGGCTGTGGCCAGCCGCGTCCAGCACTTTCCGGTGGTTTTAGGGTGGGAGAAAACGGGGTGGAATGCCTACTCGTTTTTAACACGCTCATAGCCTCAGCTGCTTTCGCGTATAAGGCGCAACAATTGGGGCAACGGCCCTCAGTAGGTATGCCCGCGATCTGAGTTAGGATCGCGGGCATAAAAGTTAACAGCATCTACGGGTTCAGTGCTCGCCGGGCTGCGTATTTTCAGGACGCACTTACGGTACCCAATTTGATATGATGGTCAAGTACTTGGTCGGTTCTTGAGGATCGTTGGTGTTCAGATGCACACGGAACTCGTGCGGCCCGCCCATGTCCCCATGCATCATGAACGAGAGTGAAACAGTGGCCTCGTGGCCGGGCTCAATGGTCGTCGAACTGACGACAGCGCGAGGCGGTCAACAGCCTTCCACGAGTTCGACTCGCGGCTCTCCTGACACCACCAACGGTTCGTCGCCGACGTTGCGTACCGTGTACACCGTGTTCACGGTTGTGCCCAGCTTGACATCACCGTAGTCGATGACCTCATCCTGTACGATCTCGACGCGCGGCGCACCGGTCACTTCCGGCTCGAAATTGGGATCGAACGACTGTTGGCTGGGTGCGTCATTTTGACGCGAAGCCAGCGCCAGTGCGGCGACGATTAGCACCACGCCGCCGGCAATGCCGCCTAGAATCCACTTCGTCCCGATACTGCGTCGCTTTTGTTTAGCGTTTGCCATACATGACCTCCTGAGTTGCCTGCAAGCTATATCCACTATAGGACATCGGCTTGCGATTGGCATGCGCCAAATGGCGTGTTCCGATGGACACAACCGGCTACTTATTCAGCTCGTAGATCGGATATGTTCGGCAGTTTTCTCAGATTGGCCGGGCAAGTGCTGCTGTCTTTCGACAATGCGTGCGAGCTTGAGGTCAACTTCACGCGCGGTGCTCTGTGCTGAACGGGCGATCAGTATGAATACCGGGGCAGCAAACGGTAGGGCGTTGAACAACCCGTAGGCGACGAGAAAGGGCACTAACCAGCGACGCATGATGGAGTGGGTCACAGCCAGTGGTCGCAGGTTGGTTTGGCTTTTTGCGTGCATATAAGCTATCCCTTTAACTCGTGGGAAAACCGATCCCAAGATGCACTGCTCTGGTTGGCACCCGTTAACTCACGGGATCGGTTTTGCGCCAAACGGCGGTGACAGGAGTGCTCAACCTCCTTAACGTGTGTGGTCCAACTGAACGGGATGCTGCCTGTTAAGGGCGGGGTGAGTTGTAGAAGGAGCAGTTTATTTATCGATTAACTCGCGTCCACTGTCCTGCCAGGCGACCAAGCCGCCCGGTACGTCCCAGACTTGAGTGTATCCCTGCTCAATGAGCGCTCGGCTGGCCTGTTCGCTCATATTGCCGCTACGGCAGTAGAGAATAACCGGCGTGTCCTTACTGGGGATCGCGGCTGTTAGTGCTTCGAGATCGTTATAAGGAATGTTGGTGTCTGTGTTGGCCACTTCGCCCGCGTAAGGAATGTGTACATTGATGATCTGGTAGTCGTCTGCGCGATTCTCGACGATGGCGGCAAACTCATCAATCGTGAGTGTTTGATAGGTTCCGCCTGGAAATTCAATGGCGGACTCTGTTCCGCTCTGTTCCGGCGAGTTCTGGTTTGTGCTGCCACCGTTGTTGTCACTGCTCATGGACGAACCACAGGCTGATAAGAGAAGCGCTGCGACGACTGCGCTGATTAGTAGGAAGAGAACGTTTTTGCGGCTCATCGTATCCTCACTCGATGCTTCCTTGAATTTTGGAATAACAATAATGACAGATCTGTGTATTTAAATCTATGCGCCAAAATGCGTATACCTTTGCTGGTGGGATTGGTTTTTGAGCTGGATGCGGCTTGTTTTAAGGGAGTGCTCGTTACGGACTGCATGGAGATGAAGGCGATTACGAATGCATATGGGCCGGGGGAGTCAGCCGTTCTGCCGCGCTGGCCGAACAAGTTGACGTCCTGGTGATTGCAACGCGCAGTGCCCATTTGAACTCGATGCAACGCGCTCACATTCAAGATCTGATCGCCTCAAACCCACGTACGGTTCTGATATGTTTGCGCAACCCGTATGATGCAGGCGTAGTGCAGAGTGCGG
>NZ_DAISHJ010000036.1:16300-38639 GCF_036822615.1 Aggregatilinea sp.
TACCTGTGGGGACAGCCTGCCGTCTTTGCAGGCGGCGGTCGATGCGCTGCTGGGCCGATTTACGCCCACCGGGAAACTACCCGTTTCTGTTAGGATGTAACGTGGCGGCAATGACTTGATTTGTGGATTGGTCTGTCACACAATTCCTTAGCTGCAATGGAGTAAGTATCCGTCTCTCTCGTCTTTGTTCGGCTTCAGTCGTGCCGCGTTCCCACGGACAGTTTCTGGCTCATCGGCTTCAGGGTTTCGGGCGCTTGCAATTCTGCGGAATTGTAGCTCCCCTAACAAGGTCGATTGATGCATTCTTTCGCGTGTTGTGGCGGTGGTGAAAGAGTGTTAGACTGTTGTTGATTTGCTTGTTTAAAGGTTCAGCAAGCCATGTGCGAACACTTTTCAGTAAGCTTTATTTCCTCCCCAACGTCTCTTCTCACCCTCTGGCACACCAACATGGATTCGTTCAAAGTCTGAAGGTCATTGATCATGCCCGCAGCCGAATTTTTCAACGTCAAGACGGTTGAAGCCGCTCTGGACGCCCTGTTTGAGCAGTGGTGCCCACAGCCTCGAATCGTGCGCTGTACCACGCAGCAAGCGTTAGGGCGCGTCACCGTTCGCCCGTCACAGTCTCCCATCAACTTGCCGGAATTTGTACGCAGCAGTATGGACGGGTATGCCGTGCGCGCGGTGGATACGTTTGGCGCAAGCGCATCACTACCGGCTTATCTCAAGCTCACAACGTCCGTGCGGATGGGGGTGACGCCTGATTTCGACCTCAAGGCAGGCGAGGCCGCCGAGATCTCGACCGGGGCGTCTATCCCGCGCGGTGCGGATGCGGTCGTCATGGTCGAGCGCACCCAGAAGTTCAGCGATACGGAAATCGAGGTGTTGGCCCCGGTTGCGCCGGGTGAAAATCTGGTGCAGGTCGGTGAGGACGTGCAGGCCGGGGGCATCATCCTGCCTGTCGGACAATGTATTCGCCCGCAAGACATCGGCGGGTTGTTGGCAGTCGGGGTACTGGAAGTAGAGGTTGCTGCGCCGCCGCGTGTCGCGCTGATCGGTTCGGGTGATGAACTGGTTGCGCCCGGTGACGTACCTCAGCCTGGGCAGATCCGCGACATCAACTCGTATACGCTGGCTGCGCTGGCCCAGTCATGCGGGGCGGAGGTGGTGCACGGGGGCATCGCGGCGGACAAGTTCGAAGCGCTGGATGCGGTTGCGCGGCAGGCGCTCGATCAGGCGGATATTCTGGTCGTCTCGGCGGGTAGTTCCGTCAGCGCGCGCGATCTGACCAGCACTGTGATCGAAAACCTGGGCGCGCCGGGCATCCTTCAGCATGGACTGGCGGTGAAGCCCGGCAAGCCGACGATTATCGCCCTGTGCGATGGCACGCCCGTGATCGGGCTGCCGGGGAATCCTGTTTCGGCGCTGCTGGTCGCACGCCAGATTTTAGTGCCCATCATCCGTCGCGCGCTGGGCGAAACGCCCCGGCTGGTAGGGACGGTTCGCGCCACCCTGACGGCAAATGTGGCGTCGGCGACAGGCCGCGAAGACACGATTCCGGTTCGTTTGAGTGGAACGGCGGGCCAGCTTCAGGCCGAGCCGATCTTTGGCAAGTCGAATTTGATTTACACGCTGGTCAATGCCGACGGCGTGATCCTCGTGCCGCTCAACAGCGGCGGGCTGAAGGCGGGCAGTGACGTAGAGGTGGTGACGTTCTGATGACGAGAGATTACTATCTGGAAGATATTCCGATGGATGAGGCCCAGCAGCGCCTGTTGGATGCGCTGGGTGAGCGCCTTCTGCCGGGCGAAGATGTGCCGCTGGCCGAAGCCTTTGGCCGCATAACCGCCGGTCCGGTCTGGGCGAAAATGTCGTCGCCTCACTTTCATGCGGTGGCGATGGACGGCTATGCGCTTTATGCCGGAGACACGGTGAGCGCGACGGAAACTCGCCCGCTGACCTTCACCTTGAATGACAACACATTTCCGGTGAACACCGGCAATCCGCTCCCGGCAGGGACAAATGCCGTCGTGATGATCGAAAACGTGCAGTTCCTCGATGATACGCATATTTCGATCAACGCCCCGGTCGCGCCCTGGCAGCATGTGCGCATGTGCGGCGAGGACATGGTGGCGACCGAGCTGGTGATTCCCGCCAACCATAAGCTGCGCCCGGTCGATCTGGGCGCAATTGCAGGCTGCGGACACCATGCCGTCAATGTACGCCGTCGCCCGCTGGTCGTTCTGATTCCGACCGGCTCGGAACTGGTCTTGACGACACAGGCACCCGAACCGGGACAGGTCATCGAATATAACAGCATCGTGCTCGGCGCTCAGATCGCGGAAGTCGGTGGGGTGAGCCGCACGCTGCCGATCGTACCGGACGATAAGGACCGTTTGCGCGCCGCGCTGGAAGATGCGCTGGGCCAGAACCCGGATCTGATCTTGATGCTATCCGGCTCATCTGCCGGCAGCCGCGACTTCACAGCCGAGATCATTCAGGAAAAAGGTGAGCTGCTGGTGCACGGCGTGGCCGTACGTCCGGGCCACCCGGCGATCATGGGCGTCGTGAACTCGACGCCGGTCATCGGCGTGCCGGGCTATCCGGTCAGTGCCGCGCTGACCGGCGAGATATTCATCCAGCCCCTGATTGCGGGCTGGCTGGGGCAGCGCGCCCCGATGGACATGCGGCCTTCCGTCGAAGCGTCGATGACGCGTAAGCTGCTGTCACCCATTGGAGACGATGACTTTGTGCGCGTGACGGTGGCGCAGGTCGAGGACCGGCTGCTGGCGACGCCGCTCAATCGCGGGGCAGGGGTCATCTCTTCACTGGTGCGTGCTGATGGGCTGGCGCACATCCCACGCTTTAGCGAAGGTGTGGATGCAAACCAGACGGTGCGGGTGGCTCTGTACCGGAGCGAAGACACCGTGCGGCGCGCCCTGTTGATCATGGGCAGCCATGACCCGATGATCGATCTGCTGGCGCAGTACCTTCAGGGCACACCCGTTACCTCGGCCAATGTCGGCTCGCTGGGCGGCCTGATTGCGCTCAAGCGCCGCGAAGCGCACCTGGCGGGCAGCCATCTGCTGGATGAGGATACCGGAGAATATAATATTAGTGCTTTGCAGCGTTACCTCTCCGATGTTCCGCTGCGGGCAGTGACCTTCGCGTACCGCGAACAGGGGATGATCGTGCCGCCCGGAAATCCACTGGGCATTCAATCTCTGGACGATCTGCCCCGCTTGCGCTACGTCAATCGCCAAAAAGGATCGGGCACCCGCCTGCTGCTCGACTACCAGCTCCGCCAGCGCGATATCGCGTCCGATCAGATCCAGGGTTATGAGCGAGAGGAATACACGCACCTGGGTGTGGCGATCGCCGTTTCCTCCGGCATCGCGGATTGCGGCCTGGGGGTGCGCAGCGCGGCGATTGCGCTGGGTCTGGACTTTATTCCGGTCGGTTGGGAGCGATACGACTTCGTGATACCCGACACCTCGCTTCCGAAGGCACAGCCGGTGCTGGACGCGCTGAACAGCGATGTCTTCCGCCAGATGCTTGGTGCTCAACCGGGATATGACGTGCGCGACACTGGTCAAGAAGCATACCGCCAGTAGACCTCAGGAAGATCATTCCGCGCAGGACGCGCTGTGAGGCCACCGACGATTGCGAATGGTTTTGTTTCCTGGTCATTCAATTGGAGTCGAAGTTATGAAACGCATGCTTGCCGTACTCGTTCTGTTTCTTTCTGTGGCACCCAGGCTGTCTGTTCTGGCCCAAAGTGACACCCCCGAACCAGAAGACCTTCCCCGTCTGATTTTGGCAACGACCACCAGCACCAACGACAGCGGCCTTCTCGACTATATCCTTCCGGTGTTTGAGGAAGAGTATAACGTGGCCGTGGATGTGATTGCGGTGGGAACGGGCCAGGCGCTTGAGCTGGGCCGCAACGGTGACGCGGATGTCGAGCTGGTCCATGCGCGTTCCCAGGAAGATGAATTTATCGCTGGTGGGTATGGAACTGAGCGCTACGATGTGATGTATAACGACTTCGTCGTCATTGGGCCGGAGAACGATCCGGCAGGGATCGCGGATGCAACTTCGGCGGCGGACGCCTTCGCGCTGATTGCAGCGGCAGGCGAAAATGGCGATGCGATCTTCGTGTCGCGTGGAGATGACAGCGGCACGAATACCAAAGAACTGGCGATTTGGGATGCGGCGGGCATCACCCCCGAAGGCGACTGGTACATCAGCGCGGGGCAGGGCATGGGCGCTGTGCTGACCATGAGCGACGAGATGCAGGCGTATACGCTGACCGATCGCGGGACGTACATCGCGTTCGAAGACATCGGCCTGCCGATTTTGTATGAGCACGACGAGGTGCTGTTCAACCCGTATGGTGTGATCCCGGTGAATCCCGATAACCGCCCGCTGGGTGATTCTGAGCTTCCCGAGCAGTTCGCCGCGTGGCTGACCTCGGTCGAGACGCAGGAATTGATCGCGTCCTACACGATCAACGACCAGCAGTTGTTCTTCCCCAGCTCCGCAGAATATCTGGCGGCGCAGGCCGAAGCAACCGCCGAGGCAACGACCGAAGCCATGCCAATGGCGACGGCAGAAACAACAGAGGCCGCTCAATAGCGGCAGCTTTTTGATAGGTACGGCGGGGGCGAGGTTTTCCTCGTCCCCGTTCGTTTACGCCCGGATGCAGGGCGTGTGCAATTTGTTATGAGGAGGGCGATATCGGCACCCTGATCGATGCGCTGGGGCAGGCTTTGCACCTGATCCTGAACCTAGACCCGGAACTTCTTGAAATTGTGGGGCGATCGTTTAACGTCACGCTGACCGCGCTGACGCTGAGCCTGTTTCTCGGCGTGCCGGTTGGGGTCTGGATGGCGCTGTCTACGTTTCCCGGCAAGCGCGTGTTCACCGCGCTGATCTATACCGGCATGGGCCTGCCGCCCGTGGTTGTTGGCCTGATTGTCTATCTGCTGCTGTCACGCAGCGGGGTGTTGGGCTCGCTTGGCTGGTTGTTCACGTTTCAGGCGATGGTGATCGCGCAGGTGGTTATCGCCACGCCGATCATTGTGGGGATCACCCTGAGCAGCGTTCTGGGCATCGATCCCGATCTGCGCATCCAGCTTCGAGCGCTGGGCGCGACGCGCTTTCAATCGGTGCGGGCGCTGCTGTGGGAGGCGCGCTTCGGCCTGATCGTCGGCCTCGTGGCCGGGTTCGGGTCGATTATCTCCGAAGTGGGCTCGGTAATGCTGGTGGGCGGCAACATCGCGGGGCGCACGCGCGTGATGACGACGGCGATTGTCCTCGAAACGCAGCGCGGCAATTTTGACATTGCATTGGGCCTGGGCATTATCCTCCTCACGATTTCGTTTCTCACCAATTTTGTGCTGGTGCTGCTGCAAGGTGATACAAGGCGCAGACCATGACGTTATATACCCTCGAAAACGTTCGCCAGCGCTATGGCGCGCGCGAAGTGCTCTGCGTTCCCTCGATGACGATCGACGAAGGGGAAGTGTTGGCGCTGGTGGGGCCGAGCGGCGCGGGTAAAAGTACCCTGCTGCGACTGTTGGCTTTTCTGGAAGCACCGACCATGGGGCAGGTGGGACTGCACCTGAACGGCACGCGCCCGGTAACGTTCGAGTCCGCCACCATCGATATCCGGCGGCAGATCGCCGTGTCGTTCCAGCGACCGCTGTTGCTGTCGCGCAGCGTGCGCGCGAATGTCGCCTATGGCCTGACTCTGCGCGGGCAGAAAGACGACGCGCGGGTGGATGCCATGCTGGAGCGCCTGAAGCTCGATCATCTGGCTGACGCGCGCCCGCGCACGCTGTCCGGCGGCGAGATCCAGCGCGTATCGCTGGCGCGGGCCATGCTGCTCCAGCCGCGCGTGCTGCTGCTGGACGAGCCAACCGCGAACCTCGATCCGCACAATATCACCCTGATCGAGACCTTTTTGCAGGAGCAGCGGCGCGAAACCGGCATTACGCTGGTCATCGTGACGCATAACATCTATCAGGCGCGCAGGCTGGCCGATCGTGTGGCGCTGCTGTACGAAGGCGATCTGGTCGAGGTTGCCCCCAAGCAAATATTCTTCGATACACCTGCCGACGCGCGCACCCAGGCGTTTGTCTCCGGCACGCTCATCTACTGATTCCTTGCGCAGAGGAAAACAAAAACGGGGCACCGCGCGGTGTCCCGTTTGCATGGGTTATGCTGGATTTCGTAATTCAGCGATCCGTGCACGAGCAGCACGGATCGAGCGAGGCCTGAATCAGCGGCAGATCGCCTAACTGCTGGCCCAGGGCCATCGGCTCGACGGCGGGAATATTCACATAGGATGGGGTGCGGATCTTCACCCGCGCTGGATGATCGGTTCCATTGCCCTGCAGATAGTAAAGCAGCTCGCCGCGCGGCGCTTCGGATCGCACGGTGACTTCGCCCTCTGGGACGACAGTGAACGGTCCGCCCGGCGCGCATAAGGGCCCCGCCGGTAGATTGTGCAGCGCCTGTTCGATGAGGCGCGCGCTTTCGAGCATCTCGAAGGCGCGGACCAGCACCCGCGCGAAGACATCTCCGCCGTGCTCGACGACCGTCTTGAAGCCCAGCGCCTGATAGACGGGGTGCTCGCTGCGGATGTCCGCGTCCAGCCCGGACGCCCGCGCAAACGGCCCCACGACGCCGTCCGCGATGGCCTGTTCCTTCGTCAGCATGCCTACGCCGACCATACGCGCACGTACCGTCGGGTTGCGGGTGAAGACCGGCATCACCACCTGTTCGAGCGCCTGTTTGATGTCGCGCATGGCTGCCAGCAGCGCGTCAGGATCGGTGATGTCGTTGTTCACCCCGCCGATACAGTTCATGGCGTAATGCACGCGGTTGCCGGAGATCGCTTCGAGCGCGTCCATCACGCGCTCGCGCAGCGCGAAGATTTCCATAAACATCGTCTGGAACCCGATGTCCTCAGCGGCGATACCCGCCCACAGCAGATGAGAGTGCAGCCGTTCCAGCTCGGAGATGATCACGCGGATGTACTGCGCTCGCGCCGGAACGTCGAGTTCCAGCAGCGCCTCCGCGGCCATCGCAAAGGTCATGGTATGCACGCCGGAGCAGATGCCGCACACGCGCTCGACCAGCACCAGATCCTGCACGTAGTTGCGGCGTTGGGCCAGCAGCTCGATCGCGCGGAAACTGAAGCCGATGTCGATGGCGACATCGTGAATCGTTTCGCCCTGGCATGTGACGCTAATCTTGTACGGCTCTTCCATCGAAGGATGGTAAGGGCCGATGGGAATGGTGTAAGGCATGACGTCTAGTCCTCGATCTTATGCCGCGCGGCGCGCTCAGTCGGCGCTGCCTTCGCGGAAGAAGCCTTCGGCCAGCTGCGCGGGCCGGATCAGCCGGGAGGGATTGGGGTGGCCGGTGAAGGTGGCGCCGAACAGATCCTGAATCTCGCGCTCAGCCCAGGCGGCGGCGCCCGTGATGGGCGTGATCGAGTTGAGCTTGCCGCTGCGCGTCTGCACTTTGACGTTCAGCACGCCGCCGGGAACGGCATAGTGGTAGATCACCTGTGTTTCGCCCTCTGCTACCGCGATGCCCGTGATGGTGCACAGGCGCACACCCAGGTCGAGCATCGTCTGCGCGAGCGCCCGCACGTCGAGCACGGGGGCGTCCATCCACCACTGGTTATGCACGTATGTCAGCGGCGCTGCGCCGGGCAGAGCTTCGAGACGCGTCTCCCATTCAGCGGTCATGTGTTTTTTCTCCCAGGAAACTGCGCTTGACCGTTTCACTCGCTGCGCGTTTGCGGCACGCTTCGCACAGATGCACGCGTTCGGCGATGGCGGTTTGCAGCGGTAGGCTGAAGGTGTCCAGCGCGGCCAGCGGCAGCGGGATGATCGGCTTGCCGCAGTCGGCGCACGCCTGATACTGGATATGGTGAACGGTCAGTTGTTCGTCGCGTGTGGTGGCGAGCGGCGTGGGCTGCGGAACCGATGACAGGGCGTGCGTGGGACAGAACGCGACGCAGCGCCCGCAGAAGGTGCAGCGTCCGGCATCGTACTGCCAGGCCACGTGATCGCCCACCTGATCCTCGAACGTGATCGCGGAGGGCGAGCACACGTAAGCGCAGGTCGTGCAGCCGACGCACAGCGACGCATCCTGTACTACCTGTCCGCGATAGCGGTTCGGGGGTTCCACCCGGTCATCCGGGTGATGGGTCAGGGCCTTGCTGCGAGAGTTATGCAGCAGCGTTTGAAAAATGCTCATGATAAGCCTCTATTGTTTTTCACAGCCAAGCCGCGACCAGGGCGATCAGCGCCGCCACCAGTCCCCAGCGCCAGTAGAAGCGCATCGCCTGCTGGACCTTGATGCGGGCGGTTCCGGCGGCCAGTACGGACAGCGCGATGACGCTGGCGGTCGAGATCAGCAGATAGATCGCCAGTTCTGCGAGTCCGCTGGACAGCGCGGGCATGATGACTAGGGTGAACAGCCCTGCCAGCGCGACCAGCTCCAGCCCGTGTGTCAGTTCAAACAGCGCCAGCGGCGCACCGTTATACTCGGTGTGTACGCCTGCCAGGATTTCCTGCTCGGCGTTGGCAATCGAAAACGGGTTGCTTTTGAGCCGGGCCGGAACGGCCAGCAAAAACGCTGCTGCGGCCAGCACATGTACCAGACTCAGCGGCGCGTTGACCAGATCGTCCAGCCGGAAGCTGCCGACCTGGAGCGCCAGCGCGATCAGGGCCGCCAGGAAGGGCAGGTTGTAGCCCAGCGACAGCAGCGTTTCGCGGGCGGCGCTGACCTGCCCGTACAGCGAGCGCGAGCTAAACCCGGCTAGCACGTCACACAGCGCGGGGACTTCGAGCAGGTAGATCAACACGATCAGGTCGCCCGCGAAGGAGTGAACCGGGTTGCCGGGGACGGGCATGAGAGCCAGCACACACAGCATGGCCGCCAGGGATGCGGTCGGCAGGCCGTAAAACAGCAGCGGATTCACGCCGCGCGGAATGACCGTCTGTTTGCCCAGCAGCTTGAAGAAGTCATAGAACGGCTGGTAAAACGGCGGGCCAAACCGCCGCTGCATCCGCGCCGTCAGTTTGCGTTGGAGCCACAGGAACAGCCAGCCCAACAGCGCACCACCGGCGAGCCCCGGCCAGAGGAGCAGAGCGACGAGGTAGGACAGCACGTCACTCATGACTGTTCCTCCTCGCGCTCGCGATCCTTATCGTTGAGTTTTCCGGCGGCCTGGATGACGCCGCGCAGAATTTCCTGCGGGCGAGGTGGGCAGCCGGGCACGTAGACGTCCACCGGAATGATGTCGCCCAGCGGCGCTTCTACGGTGGGGCTGCCGCTGAACACGCCGCCCGACGCCGGGCACGATCCGACCGCGACGACGGCTTTGGGTGAAGGCATCTGATCGTAGATGTCGCGGATGGCCGCGCCTGCGCGAAGCGTGACCGGGCCGGTGACGATCAGAATGTCGGCATGTTTGGGGCTGCCCTGGCGCAGCGCCCCGGTTTGTTCGGCGTCGTAGCGCGGGCTGAGGGCGGCAGCGATCTCGATGTCGCAGCCGTTGCACGAGCCGGAATTGGCACAGTACACCCAGGGCGATTTGACGCGCGACCGGGCGATGAGAGGAGTGAGCAGTTTCATGTTATCGCATCCTTCCCGGCGCTCAGGAAACGTAAGCCGTTACGAGGGACGGCAGCAGTCCCAACGCCAGACCCAGGACGGTCAGGGTGAGCAGGACCGCTGAAGCCAGCGGCGGCTCGTCGGGAGTCTCTGGGGTAGAGGGTTGGCCCAGCCAGACGGTGTGAATGGCGCGCACGTAGTAGATCAGCGCGAGGGCCGTTGCCAGCGCCATCAGCCCGATCAGCCACGCGCCGCCGTAATCGGCTCCGGCCAGATACAGCCGCCAGCGCCCCGCAAAACCAAAGATAGGCGGCACGCCGATCATGCCCAGCGCACCGGCGATGAAGGCGACCGTCGCCGCCGGGCAGCGTGCTGCCAGCCCACGATCGTTCAGCGTGAGCGCGTGCCCGATCTGGTGCTCCGCCAGCCCGACGGAGCCGAACAGCAGCACCTTGAACAGCGCATGGCTCAATGCTCCAACCAGTGCGCCTTCCAGCCCGACGCCGGGGCCGACCACGACGCCCAACAGCAGATAGCCCATGTCGTCGATGGTGGAAAAGGCCAGCATCCGCTTCAGATCGCGCTGGGCGAGGGCGAACAGCGCCCCGCCGAACATGGACAGCAGCGCCACCCCGATCCACAGCGCTTCGTACTGCTCGAAGATCCAGGGCGAGACGGTGCGCAGGTGCGCCAGCTCGTTGAACGCTGCGATGTCCACCGTGGCGACGATCAGCGCGGTGGTCATCGGTGCGGCGGCTTCCGCAACCAGCGGCAGCCACACGTAAAACGGCACGAATGCCAGCTTGAGCGAAAATCCGATCACCAGCAGCCCCACCGCCAGATGATCCAGGGGCGCATCGGGCGGGGTCACGCTTTCGCCCGCGATCAGCAGCCCGGCGGTCATCGCCGCGATGCCTGCTGCCAGCAGCACCAGATAGTTGCGCGCGGCGTGGACGGCCTGCGCCGATCCCTGTACCCACACCAGCGCGACCGCCAGAAACGCGGCGAGATCGAGCATCACGGTGCGGGCCGTGCCGTCTACGGCGCTCATGCCGACGACGACCAGCGCGCCGATGGCAGCCACCAGCCCCCACCAGCGGCGATCCCCCTGCGGAACGGGAACCGCATATGTGGCGATGGCCGCAAACAGCACTAGAAAACTGCCGCCCATGAACAGATCCCAATGGGAGCTTTCAGAGACGACGGTCGAAAGACTCGTCATGAGGTTCATCACGGCTTCCTAACTTATCCAGACCAGCAGCCCGACGAGGATCGCCAGCCCGGCGGTAAGCGCCAGCGGGTGCGCTTCGACGCGCGGCGTGACGGCGCTGTCCAGCGATGCGATTGCGCTGCGCAGACCCTGCCACGCCCTGAGGTAAACCCGGTCAGGATCGGTGACGGCATAGACGGGGCCTAACGCTTCCCCGGCGAAGTCGGAGAAGTCTTCCGCCGTCAGCGTGACGGGCGCGCCTTCCGGCAGTGGATCGCCGCCGCTGAATGCGTTGACCGCGGTCGCGGGCGATATCTGCGACAGCCGGTAGATCACGTAACCCGTTCCCAGCGCCGCCAGCACCAGGATCGCGCCGCCAGTTGCCTGCGCGCTGCCCGATCCGGTGCTGAGTCCCAGCCACGAGGTTTCGACGCCGGAGGTGAAGCCCAGCGCCGTCACCGCAGGGGCAACGATCCATTTCATCAAGATCTGCGGCGCGATGCCGAACAGCAGCGACAGCGCGGCCAGCGTCCACATCCCGGCCCGCATGGTCGGCCCGGCCTCGTGTACGTGTACCCCGGCCAGTGAGGGCGATGGTTCGCCGTAAAACGCGCCGACCGTGGCCTTGAGCATATAAAACGCGGTGACGGTGCTCACCAGCAGCGCGATGATCACGACGGGAAGCGCGCCGTCGTCCAGCGCAGCGTCGTAAAACAGCCACTTGGCCGCGAAGCCGTTCGTGAGCGGCACGCCGATGATGGCCGCCGCCGCGATCAGCCAGATACGCGCCGTTTGGGGCATGGACTGGGCCAATCCGCCGAGCTTACGCAGGTCGCGCGTGCCCGTGGCATGCTGGATCGATCCGGCGCAGAGGAACAGCGTACCCTTAAACAGGCCGTGGCTCAGGGCGTAGAACAGCCCCGCCGCCAGCCCGATCGGCGTGCCAAGCCCCAGGCCGGTCACGATGTATCCCAACTGGCTGATGGTCGAGTAGGCCAGCAGCCGCTTCAGGTCAGTTTGGACCAGCGCGAACAGCGCGCCAACCAGCATCGTGGCGCAGCCCAGCGCCAGCACGAGCGTCTTCCATTCCGGCTGCCAGGGCGTGATCGCGTACAGCCGTGCGATCAGGTACACGCCCGCCTTCACGTAGCAGGCCGAGTGCAGCAGGGCCGAGACGGGTGTCGGCGCGTTCATCGCTTCGGGAATCCAGGTGTGCAACGGGAAAATCACCGATTTCGCCATCGCCGCGATCAGGAGCAGCAGAAAGATGCCGCTCGAAAATGCCGCGCCCAGGGCGGGATCGGTCCACAGGAACGTTCCGGCGCTGTGGAACAGCAGCAGCACCGCCGCCAGGAAGCCATAGCCCGCGATGTGCGTCATGAGCAGCACTTTGCGCGCGCC
This sequence comes from Aggregatilinea sp., assembly GCF_036822615.1. Lineage (NCBI taxonomy): Bacteria > Bacillati > Chloroflexota > Anaerolineae > Aggregatilineales > Aggregatilineaceae > Aggregatilinea > Aggregatilinea sp. The sequence goes on from NZ_DAISHJ010000036.1 coordinate 28,551, forward strand.
ATTGGCAGCGGCGGTTTCTTTGTACCAGAAGCCCACCAGGAAGTACGAGCACAGCCCGATGACTTCCCAACTGAAATAAGCGATCAGCAGGCTGGACGAACAAACGAGGTTTACCATCCCGGCGATGAAGGTCAGGATCAGCGCGTAAAAGCGCGTGACGCCGCCCGGCTCGTCGGCCATATAGTCCACACAGTACAGCAAAATCGCGGAGCCTACGCCCGTCGCCAGCAGCATGAATACGAGGCTGAGCGCATCGACGTGATACACCACCGGGACGTTCTGGTCCCAGGTGAACAGCGTGCCGTCTAAGCTGCCATCGGAGCGGATGGTTGGAATCAGTGCTAAAGCGGCAGCCAGTGCCGCCAGTCCGCTGAGGAATGCCAGCCAACCCTTGCTGCGGGCAGTGAGCACGCGTGCCAGTGCGATTTGTAACACGACACCGGCCAGCAAAACGATCAAAGGTATGGTCATCGCAAATTCCTACACATTAGCTGCGACGTTTTGGGTCAGCCTCCGGCCACGGGGGGGAAGAAACACACTACGTCGTCCGGCTGGAGGGTGATATCCAGTCCGCCGATGTCGCGGTAGTCCCGCCCGTTGACCAGGATGATGATCCACGAGGCGACCTCGTCGCCATCGAACATCCACCTGCTGAACCCGATCCCATATTGGGCGCACAGGTCGTTGACCAGCACCCTCAACGTCGTGGTGGGCCGGGTCCATTTCAGTTCGTTTGCGCCTACAACGTCGCGGAAGCTTGCAAAGAAACGAATTTGCATCTTTACAGTCACGCTCAAAGAGAAAACCCGGCCAATAGCTGGTTCCTATTGGCCGGGAAGGGGTCGTTTTAGGCCAGGGACGCAGCTTCGGCTTGAAGTCCCAGAGCCTCTAGCTTTTGCGGGGTTGGGATGCCGGTGCTGTCCCAGCCGCGCAGGCTGTAGTATTCCGGCAGCATCTGGGGAAGCAGGCTCACTTTGCCCTTCGACGGACCAGTCTTGATCGGCTCGGTCAGAAGCCGTTCCGGCAGCGTGTCGTCGGCGCTGGTGTAGCCTACTTTGAGGTTCCACAGCCGTTCGAGATTCCAGACACGCTCGCCCGCCTTCATGAAGTCTTCGGTGGAGTAGGGGATGCCCGTGACGGCGCTGAGCATTTCGGCCAGCTCGTCCCCGCCGATGCCGAACGTGGCGAACAGGCAGGACCCGGTTGAGTCCAGCGCGGCGGTCAGGTTCTGGAACGTGATGTCCAGTTCCGCTTTGCCTTCGATGGCATCCTTGTCCATCTTGACCGGATTGCCCAGCACTTCGACCGAGATCGTATAGCCGCGTACGTGGCAGCCGCCGCGATTGCCGGTCGCGTAGTTCAGGCCGATGCCCTGCACGCCGCGCGGGTCGTAGGCGGGCATTTCCTGCTTCTTGCAGGTCATCGAGAATTCGGGATGGTCGTAGCTGTCCGCCATACGGTACGAGCCGAGCGCGAGTTTCTCGCCGAACCCTTCACGCAGGGCGGTCTTGGTCACCATCTCGACCATCGCATCAGCATTGCCGAAGGTCAGCGCGACACCGTCGGTGTCCTCGGTGGTGATGATGCCCGACTCGAACAGGTCCATCGCGCAGGCGATTGTGCTCGCCATCGTGATCGTGTCCAGGCCGTATTCGTTGCACAGGAAGTTTGCCTTCAGCACGGCGTCGAGATTATCGATCCCGCAGTCCGGGCCAAAGCCCCAGGCCGTCTCGTATTCCGGCCCTTCGCCGCGACCGGCAAACTTGCCGCCCGTGACCTGTGAAACGCGCCCGCAGCTAATGACGCACGAGAAGCACGCCTTCGGGCGGACCAGCCGCTTGGCGCTGAGGGTTTCGCCGCCCACCTTGTCGGCGGTGGGGAAGTACCCGTCGCGGAAGTTGCGCGTGGGCAGGCTGCCGATTTCGTTCAGGATGTTGACCAGCACGTCCGTGCCGTAAGCCTTGAGGCCCGTGCCGCCCACGGGATGTTCCATGATCTTGTTGCGGGCTTTCCACATCGCGGTCTCGAACGTTTCCGGCTCCGCGATTTTGACCGCGCCGCTGCCCATGACCACGAATGCCTTCAGGTTCTTCGAGCCCATCACCGCGCCGACGCCGCTGCGCCCTGCCGCACGGTGCATTTCGTTCATGATGCTGGCGAACAACACGCCGCGCTCGCCCGCCGGACCGATGCACGCGACCTTGGCGTCTTCGTGCGTGGCGGCCTGAAGCGCTTCCGTGGTTTCGGGCACTTGCTTGCCCCAGATCGCGCTCGCATCGCGCAGCTCGACCTGATTGTCATGAATCCAGAGGTAAACGGGCGTTGCCGCCTTACCCTCGAAGATAACCATGTCGTACCCGGCGAATTTCAGTTCCGGGCCGAACGCGCCGCCGGAATTCGACGCGGCAATCGCGCCGGTCAGCGGGCTTTTGGTCACCACGTCGTAACGGCCCGAGGACGGGGCAAAGGTGCCGGTCATCGGCCCGGGCGCGAAGATCAGCTTGTTTTCCGGGCTGAGCGCGTCGATGCCGGGATCGACTTCATCGAACAGAATTTTGGCCCCAAGCCCGCGCGCACCGATAAATTCTTTGGCCAGTTCGGGCGACAGAGATTCGCGTGTAATCGCGCCTGTCGTCAGGTTCACCCTTAAAATGGTTCCGATCCAACCAAACATTAGTGACTCTCCTGGAATGCATCTTTAAACTTGGCCGAGAACGCCTTCTTCCGCGAGTACGTGGCGACCGTATCATCGACGTACTCAAGCGCTTTGTTCGGGCAGGCCTCGACGCAGGCAGGCTCGCCCTCGCAGAGATCGCACTTCAAGATCGCGCTGCTCTCGGCATCGTACACGGCGCAGCCAAAGGGGCATGCCAGCGTGCACATCCGGCAGCGGATGCAGCGGTTGCTGTCCCATTCGACAACACTCGTCTCGGTGTTGCGCTGGAGTGCGCCGGTCGGGCAGACGGCCAGGCAGGCCGCGTCTTCGCATTGCTGGCACATCATCGGAACCGAGAAGCCTTCGCGGTCCCAGATATACACATGAACGCGTGTTGTCCTCAGCCGGAACTGGCTGCTATCGTGACTAAATGCACATGCCAGCTCGCAGTTGCGGCAGCCTGTGCATTTATCAGGATGGATCATTAAGACTTTAGCCATCGAATTCTCCTTGTGAGTGGCTAAAAAGAGATCCGTATCGATCTACAAATTACCCATATTCACTATAGGGCCGGACTCGCGCAGCGTCATCAGAGGGATGGCCGATTCCGGCCCTCCACATAACAACGAGATGGCGTTTGCGGAAATACATCATTGATCGGAGCGAAGTACTACAAATGTTGTAGATCGTCGTCCAGAGAGGCCAGCCCTTCGCGCAGGACGTACAGCGTGACCTGATTGCGAGAGGCCAGATGCAGCTTGCTCAGGATGTTGCTGACATGGGCGCGGACGGTTGTTTCCGCAATGGTGAGCTGGTCCGCGATGGCGCGATTGGACAGACCCCTGGCGATCAGCCGCGCGATCTCGACTTCACGCGTCGTCAGGACCTGGGTTTCCGGCGGTGGCGTATGGGTGTCGGCGTGTGTCAGTTCGGCCAGCAGCATCCGCGCGATCGTCGGGTGAAGCGACGAATCGCCCTGATAAACCTCGTGGATGGCGCGCACCAGATCGGCAGGATCGGAGTCTTTCAGAAGATAGCCCAACGCGCCCGCTTTGATCGCCGGGAACACCAGATCGTCAGTGACGAAGCTCGTGAGCACCAGAATGCGGATCTCGGGATATTCTGCGGTAAGCTGCCGGGTTGCTTCGATGCCACCCATGCCCGGCATCGATAGGTCCATGAGGATGACGTCGGGCCGCAGGGCCGCCGCCTGTGCCAGCGCTTCCTCACCGCTGCTGGCTTCCCCAACGACTTCGAGATCCTCTTTGGTCACCAGCAGGGCGCGCAGACCCTTCCGTACGATCGTGTGGTCGTCCACGATCAGAATGCGAATCCGATCAGTCTGCATAGCTGGAAGCTCCTTTTGCGGCGCGGTGCGATGTCGTGCAGGGCGGGCAGGTGACGGCAATCGTTGTGCCGCTCCCCGTGCCGCTGGAAATATCGAGCGTCCCGCCAAGCTGCGCGACGCGTTCGCGCATCCCGCGCAGTCCCATCCCGCCCGTGGATGTGTCCGGATCGAAGCCAATGCCGTCGTCTTGAATCGTCAGGGCGGTCGTGCGGGGATCGAAGCGCAGCGTCACGGCTACTTTTTTAGCGTTCGCGTGGTGCAGGATATTGTTCAGCGCTTCGCGGGCGATGCGGTAGAGTTCCCGGGAGGTAGTGGCGTCGAGATTTTCGTCCCCTTCGACGTGGAACGCGCACTGAATCCCGCTGCGGCACTCGACGCCGTCCAGCCGCCCTTGCAGCGCAGCGGCCAGCCCTTGTTCCTCCAGGTCCGAGGGACGCAGCTCGAAAATCAGGAGGCGGAGATCTCTCAGCGCTTCCTGGGCGGTCCCTTTCAGTTCGTACAGGTGTGAAGCGACGGTCGGGGCATCGCCTGCCTTGAGCGATTCGTTCCCGGCTTCGGCATATAGCATGATCGAATAAAGGGACTGCGCCAGCGAGTCGTGCAGTTCGCGCGCGAGGCGATGACGCTCGTTGACGACTGCCAGACGCTCGGCCTGTTCGGATAGGCGGGCGTTTTCAAGCGTGAGTGCCACGGCATTCGCAATGCCACGCATGAGGTTGATTTCGGCCTGATCAAAGGCCGGTTTGCCGCCAAGCGGGCTGACGACGATCGCGCCCAAAACGTGGCTGCCGGACCGGCTGGGCACGATCAGCAACGTGGGTACGCCGATGGTCTCCGCCGTTTCCCGGCTGAGCCGGAAATCGGTCTCGACGTTCTGGCAGACGATTGGCTCCCCCCTTGCCAGCATCTCCGCGATCAACGAATCGACGGTGGGATCGAGGCAGCGGTCGAAGAACGCGTCAATGCGCGGGGTGCTGAGTTCGCCCGTCACCACGCGCGGAACGAGCACGTTACGCTGCGAGTCGATGAGGTACAGCGCGCAGTATTTGATTTCCAGCGAGCTGGTGATCGCGTGCGCGATCCGCCCTAAGATTTCCTCCAGATCGAGCGAGCCGCTTGCCATCTGCACGATGTGGTACATGAGTGCGGTCCGGATCTGCTGTTCGCGGATGTGCCTCTGGGTAGTTTCCGCGTAGAGGTGGCTGAAGCGGCTGATCATGGTACGCAGACACTCGTCGACCTGTTCGACGGCCATCTCGGCTTCCGTCGATCCGGCGGGCAGCGCTTCCCGTACGACTTGCAGCGTGATGTCTTTCCAGATGAGCAGCGCTTCGACCACTTCACCGATGTCGAACCCCATTGCGAGGCGCTGTTCGCTGATCGAGGAGAGGTATACTTCGAGTCCCACTTCGGACTGGGTGGCGAACCATTCGATGATCGCCCCTACGCCCTGCTGGATCGACGCACGCAGGTTTTCGAGCGGGACGTTCTGGTACTTTGAGGCCGGTTGGGACTGGATTTCATCGAGCCAGCTTGACACGATTTCTTCGCGGCGGCGTTCCAGTAAAACGGCGACTTTGTGGAACCGGATCGAACTGATGGAAGGCATGGGTATTCGTTGTCAGGCGTTAATGATTTATTGGACGATAAGCATGGCTGGCGGCACGAATTGAGGTCGCAAACCGTGGCGATTTAGCAACGTACTCCTCTACAGTACTCGCAAATGCTCTCCAAGCCTATGGAGGTTTGCCACCATAATGGCGTCTAATTATCCGTAGCTCAAAAAAGATCCTCGTTGGACACGTTGTTTTTGCGCCTGATTGGTGTTGTGGAGGCTGCTCGATCGGGACGATGGCTTCCGGCGTATACCAGGGTATGCGGCTTCACAATCACCGGGGTTTGTCTCCATCCGCTTATCCGACTCGCCAAAAGCGCCGGAATTTGGCGATCGCGCGGCTTCGGTTGGGGAAGGGGACACCTGCCGTTTCAGCCCAATCAATTGCTGAGGCAGGAACGTGTTTTTCGCGCTCAGCTCACCCTTGACCTATCCCGCGCAGCAGGACAGCATCGCCACATCTTTCTCAAATGTCTGTGCAGCCAACTTGATACCTTCCACCATCGTCAGGTAGGGGAAGAAGGTTTCGGTCAAATCTTGCACGGTCATGCTCGCTTTGATGGCCATGACCGTAGTTTGAACCACTTCACTCGCATCCGGCGCTAATATGTGTGCACCCAACAAACGGTTGGTCCTCGCGTCCGCCACCAGTTTGATCAGCCCGCGTGTGTCACGGTTGGCTAGCGCGCGCGGAACGTAGTCCAGGGGCAGCACGGAGGTGTTCACGGCATACCCCGCATCCTCAGCCTGACGTTCGGTTAATCCCACCGAGGCCACCACCGGATCGGTGAATGTTACGTGCGGCAGCACGCGAGTATCGTATACACGCCCGGTGCCATTGATCGCATTTTCTGCCGCCAGGGTGCCGCTGTAGGCAGCCACATAGACGAACATATCGCGTCCGGTCACATCCCCTGTGGCGTAGACGTAAGGATTGGTTGTGCGCAGGTGATCGTTCACGACGATTTCCCCGCGTTGACCGAGTTCTACGCCAGCCTCTTCCAGCCCCATGCTGTGCGTGTTCGCGCGCCGGCCTGTCGCCATCAGCAGCGTGTCGGCTTCAAAGACGAGCTTTTCGCCGCTACGTTCCGCTGTGAGGTGATAACCATGTACGTTTTTGCCCACCCGTGTGATATTGACGCCCGGTTCGATGACTAATCCTTCGTCGCGTAGATAACCGGCCAGCGCCTCGCTGATCTCTGGTTCCTCGAAGGGCGTGATGGCTGGCATGGCTTCCAACACGGTGATTTGGGTGCCAAACCGGGCGAACATCTGGGCCAGTTCCAACCCGACCGCATTGGCTCCAACGACGATCATCGAAGCCGGGCGTTCCGCCAGCTCCAAAGCAGTGGTGCTGGTCAGGTAGCCCGCTTGCTCCAGGCCGGGGATAGGCGGCACCCACGCGCTCGCACCGGTCGCTATGATGATCTTGCCTGGAGTGTACACGCTGGAAACGGCATCGTGATCGACCGGGGTAATTTCCACCCGACTGCCGCCAAGCAGGTTGGCCCAGCCCTGGATGTAGGTAATGTCAGGGTAAGCGGCCAGCACATCGACATACTTGGTCCGGCGCAGCCGGTTGACCAGTTCGTCTTTTTGCGCCACGACCGCACCCCAGTGTCCAGCAGAAGCAGCACGGGGCACACCGTCGAACGGGTGGTGTTTGGCACGGTAATGCAGTTCGGCAGCCTGAATGAGCGTTTTTGAGGGCACACACCCCACGTTGACGCAGGTTCCTCCCATCGTTCCCGCCTCGACCAACGCCACACGCTGCCCGAGTTCGGCCCCCTTGATCGCTGCCGCAAAGCCCGCCGATCCGCTGCCGATGACCATCAGGTCAAAGTCCGGCGAAGCGTTACGTTGAGGGACCACAGGATTGAGTTCGCGCCGTTGTTTCACGTTGGCCCGGTAGCCCGCTCCCTCAACCGCACCGATCAGCGCTTCACTGGGCACCGCATCGCTGGCTTTGACCGTCGCTCGCCCCGATTGCCAGCCAGGCACGTCAACGTGTTTGACTCCAGGAATGAGGGAGAGCGCTTTGGTGACGTGCATCGCGCAGCTGTCGCAGGTCATGCCGCGCACATCCAGCGTGATTTCTTGCAGTTCTTTGTCTTTTGCCATCATCTTTTTCCTATCGTTGCAGTCAACTACGTTCGGCTGGGATTATGTGATCCTCGTTTAGACCGGATGGCAAATGCACGTTTGCATTCTGGCACCTTCGGGCTTCACCGTCATGCCGCAGAAACTCAAATCCGGGAAAGAATGAAGGTTTTGCCCCTACTTAGACTGTAGCACTTCATTCGCAGCGGGTGCTTGCCACACATAGACGGCTCAATTGACAACAGTCGATGCCACGTATCGCCTTGAGCGCCTTCCGTCATGGCTTTCATTTACTTGCCCGCAGCGGGCGTCTCCGGTACCCGTCCAACCGAGCCGCATGAGGTGAGTTATTGGGCCATACACGCCAAAATGCTTAGTTCCGGACGCGACGTATGGCGCTAACGAATCCAATCACCCATTCCTATACTGGGTGGCAGATGGTGAGACGAGGAGTAGCCGCGTGCAGCGCGAATATACTGTGAATGTGACCAGTGGTGAGATCGTACTCGCCGTACAGCGCGAGTTGGATAAAGCTGGCCTTCGGGTGGAGCAGTCATTTGACCTGCGTTCGGCGTTGGCATTTGTACCCGACTGCACCTGCCCACATCACGGGACAGCCTTATGTGACTGCCATTATAACGTGCTGCTGGTTTACGGATGCGGACAGATGACGCCGGCTAGTTTGATCGTGCACGGGCATGATCATCAGTGCTGGATAACCCTGGCAGATCCTCCTGATGACGAGTCCGATTCGACCCTGGCTGTCGAGATCGTACGGACTTTGGTTGGCGCTCACTTGATCACCGTCGACAAAGCAGAGGATGATGCGACCGTTCAACCGGCAGCATTGTGATCGAGGAGCGTTCAAGAATGGCGAAAGATCCTGTATGTGGAATGGAAGTGGACGAGAAGTCGGCGGCAGGTAAGTCGGAGTACAAGGGAACGACCTACTACTTCTGCGCGCCGGGCTGCAAACAGGCTTTTGACAGGGAACCCGAGAAGTATGTCGGGGAAGGTAGTAAAAACACGGGCCATCACAGCCATCATTAGTATGGTGTGGTTTGGGTAATACGCTGCCCTCAGTTTGCCACCATTCAAGACTGATCCGAACTTACGCAGGCCGTGCGAGGATGCTGCCCCGCGAGCGGTTTCGGTGCTTCCTTGCCGGATCGCCGTCAAAGAACGACGTTGGATCGCAGCGAGTATTCTCCCGGCCTGCCGTGTGTAAAGTATGTTAGCCTGATGCGAGGAGAAATTTATGCATCGGAGAGTTTCAGTGTTAGTTGTCGCATTTAGCCTTGCCATCGGCATGTGGGGATTTTTATACGGACTGACCCGGCGGTTGGAACCGGATCCGCTGGCAGCGCAGGTATACCCTGAAGTCACACCCGCGCCGCAGCCGACGGCTGTGCCTATCGAAAATGCGCTACGCTACGATCTGTTGGTTGAGCAGGTTGCGCCGCTGACCGGCACTACTATTGTGGTTGAGTGGGGCGACATGGGGCAGCGGCTCATCGACGCGGGTGCGATCGATCTGGACAAGTTCGAGGCGCAGTACCGTGGTCTGGATGAAGAACAGCAAGCGATCTTGTTGGGTGACGAACTCGACGAGATCACATTCAAGCCGGAAAACATCCAGTTCTGGACGAACGTGCTGTGGGCGTTGGGGCTGACGCAGGAAAGCAGCGTGCTCAGTGAAGGGCCGATGATGCAGAACGAGGCGCAGGTTCCGCTCGGTAACTATGCGTCTACCGGCGGCTGGACGCTGGGCAGCAAACCCGCGACTGAACTTTACAGCAGCCTGCGTCTGGTTGAGTTGACGCCTGAACAAGAGGCGCTGATCTATCGCGTGGCCGAGCACATTTTCCGTCCATGTTGCGGTAACCACACTGCGTTCCCTGACTGCAATCATGGCATGGCTGTCCTGGGCCTGTTGGAACTTTTGGCGTTCCAGGGGGCTGAGGAGTCGGAACTCTATGATGCGGCGCTGGCCTTCAATGCTTACGCGTTCACCGATAGCTACGTTCGGGTGGCGGCGTACTTTACCCTACAAGGGATAGCGTGGTCGGACATCGGCGCCGCGGATCTGCTGGGATACGACTATTCGAGCATTCAAGGCGCGCAGCGGATCGCCGCCGCCGTCGGGCCGATCTCCGGTGCGCCGGGCGGTGGTGGGAGCTGCGCCGCTTAGTGACGCGTATGTCAGGGGATGGCGCGGATGCAGTTGGAATAGTACAGGCGCTATCTTCCGGTGCGCCTCATGTACGGCGAGATCCGAGAAGTCTGAGTTCAAGCCGCGCGTGACGATCTGAGAGCTAAGAGCGTGTTTGTTAAATAGGACGAGCAAGACGACGGAGCATCAAATGAATC
>NZ_DAISHJ010000037.1:0-38523 GCF_036822615.1 Aggregatilinea sp.
AATCGTCCCCACATTCACATGGGGCTTCGTCCGCTCAAACTTCCCCTTCGCCATGACTGCTCACTACCTTTCTTGCTCTAAATTGTGCGTACGCACTCTTGTTTGTGTTGGACAAGCTGCCGAGTTATCCGGCGGAAAAGCGGCTTAGCGACCGCTCTTCAACACGCCTTCGACGATATACTCCGGCGCAGGTTCGTACTTATGGAATTCCATCGTGAAGCTGCCACGACCCTGCGTCATGTTGCGGACCTCGGTCGTATAGCCAAACATTTCGGCCAGAGGGGCCTCCGCGTGAACCGCCGACACCCCATCGCTGCGCGTGTCGATGCCGGTGATGTTCGAGCGGCGGGACGACAGGTCGCCCACGATGGTGCCCGCGAACTCTTCCGGCACAACCACTTCGATGCGCATGAACGGCTCCAGCAGCACCGGATGCCCGTGCTGCACGCCATCTTTCAGCGCCATCGAGCCAGCGATCTTGAACGCCATATCCGAGGAGTCCACTTCGTGATACGAGCCATCGACCAGCCGCACCTTCACCCCAACCACGGGGTATCCGGCAAGCACACCGCTCTGGGCGGCTTCGCGCACACCTTGCTCGATCGAGCGAATGTATTCCTTGGGAATTGCACCGCCGACAACCCCGTTCTCGAATACGACTTCTTCTTCGGAATCAGCGGGCAGCGGTTCAAGCTCGACGATGGCATGGCCGTACTGACCGCTACCACCGGACTGGCGCACAAAACGCCCTTCGCCGCGCACGGAGCTGGTAATCGTCTCGCGGTAAGACACCCGCGGACGGCCCACCCGCGCATCGACCTTAAACTCGCGGAACAGACGGTCCACCAGTACTTCCAGGTGAAGCTCGCCCATACCGGAGATCAGCGTCTGGCCGGTCTGCTCGTCGGAGCGTACGACAAAAGTCGGGTCTTCCTCGGCCAGCTTCGACAGTGCTTCGCCCATCTTGTCCTGGTCGGCCTTGGTCTTCGGCTCAATTGCGACCGAGATCACCGGAGTCGGGAACTTGATGGCTTCCAGCACAACCGGATGCGTATCATCCGCCAGCGTATCGCCAGTGAAGGTGTCCTTCAGCGCGAGGGTTGCGGCGATGTCGCCTGCATGGACCTCGGTCACGTCTTCGCGGCGGTCCGCAAACATACGGACGACACGCCCAACGCGCTCGCGACGGTCCTTGGTGGTGTTAATCACCGACGACCCGGCCACAATCACACCCGAATAGACGCGGAAGAACGCCAACCGCCCCACAAACGGATCGGTCACGATCTTGAATACCAACGCCGCCAACGGTTCGTCGTCCGAGGCGTGACGCACTTCTTCTTCGTCAGTCTTCGGATTGATACCGTGAATGGGGGGCACATCGAGCGGGGAAGGCAGCAGGTCGACAACGGCATCGAGCAAAAGCTGAACGCCCTTGTTCTTCAGCGCCGAGCCAAGCAGCACCGGCTGGACCTGACCCAAAACCGTCGCGGCACGGAGAGCCTTAATCAGCTCTTCCTGAGAAATTTCTTCCTCGTTCAGATACCGCTCGGTCAGCGCTTCGTCCGTCTCAACGATCTTTTCGATCATCGAAGCGCGTGCCAGTTCGGCTTCTTCCTGGATATCCGCCGGGATGGGCTTACGCTCAATGGCAGTCCCCAGGTCGTCACCGTAAACAACCAGTTCCATCTTCATCAGATCAACGATGCCGCCAAAGGCGGAACCCTGACCGTAAGGAATCTGGATCGGCACGGGATTCGCATTCAGCCGATCGACGATCATGCTCACCGCGCGCTCAAAGTCAGCGCCGACGCGGTCCATTTTGTTAACGAAGCAGATGCGAGGCACGTGGTAGTCGTTTGCCTGCCGCCAGACCGTTTCGGACTGCGGCTCAACGCCCGCCACACCATCGAACACCACGACACCGCCGTCAAGTACGCGCAAACTGCGCTGTACTTCAGCCGTAAAATCCACATGGCCGGGCGTATCGATCAGGTTGATCTGGCAGCCACGCCACGCGGCGGTGACTGCCGCCGACGTAATCGTGATTCCCCGCTCTTTTTCCTGCTCCATGTAGTCGGTGGTCGCCGCACCGTCATGCACCTCGCCCATACGATGGATGAGCCCGGCATAGTACAACACACGCTCGGTGGTCGTCGTTTTGCCAGCGTCGATGTGGGCAATGATGCCGATATTCCGGACCTTTTCCAGGTCCAGGGCGGTTCCGGTGATGACTTTTTTGGCCATGAGAGACTTAGACTAGGTCCTTCAGCTTTACCAACGATAGTGTGCGAACGCCCGGTTGGCTTCCGCCATACGGTGCGTGTCTTCTTTCTTCTTAATCGCCGAGCCCTGGTTGTTGGCGGCGTCCATGAATTCCGCAGCCAGCTTTTCGGCCATGCTGCGGCCACCGCGAGCGCGCGACGCCGCGAGCAGCCAGCGCATCGCCAGCGAGTTCGCACGGTCAGCACCCACTTCGACGGGGACCTGATAGGTCGAGCCGCCGACGCGGCGAGGCTTCACTTCGAGCATGGGGGTTGCATTACGCAGCGCCGTCTCGAAGACTTCAATCGGATCGCGCTTGGCCCGCTCTTGAACGAGCTCGAGCGCATCGTACACAACGCGCAGCGCAGTGCTCTTCTTGCCACCGAACATCATCCGGTTGACAAACATGGTGATGTGAACGTTGTTGTACTTGACATCCGGCTCAACAGGACGTTGAGAGGGAGTATATCTTCTGGGCATTCTATGTCTCCCGCAGATTTACTTCTTCGACTTCGACTTCGAGGCCTTCTTCGCGCCGTACTTGCTGCGCGCCTGCCCACGGTTCTTCACGCCATCCGCATCGAGCGTGCCGCGCACGATGTGATAACGCACACCAGGCAGGTCCTTCACACGGCCACCGCGCACCAGCACGACGCTGTGCTCCTGCAGCCCGTGGCCTTCGCCCGGGATGTAGGCAGTGACTTCGATACCATTCGTCAGACGCACACGAGCGACCTTACGAAGAGCCGAGTTCGGCTTCTTGGGGGTCATCGTCTTCACCTGCGTGCACACGCCGCGCTTCTGGGGGGCACCCTTCGCCTGGCGCGTACGCTGCTGGGAATACGAGTTGAACGTGTACTGAAGCGCGGGGGACTTACTCTTCTTGCGCTTCGGCTGGCGACTGTTTCTAACAAGTTGGTTGATTGTCGGCATCCATTTGCCTCCATACTTAAGCCAGAGTTCGGTAAAACACTTCAAAGGTTCCTGGCAAAACAACGGGCGTCAAACCGCCCGCTTTTTTCCAGAACGAGAGGCCATCTAAACTCCGGCACACTTGATGGCCCCACGGTCGATACCCAAGTTCGGCAGCTATTGCCCTGTGGACAGGGTTAGCCCCGCATGTCGCGTGCTTTAAGGAAGCTGATATTAGCAGTTCAAGGTAGGACTGTCAAGGCTCAGTACCCCTGCACCACAGTGTACACCAGCCCTTACACGTACCGCTCGCGGATCGCCGCGCTGGCATAGTCCAGCACCGACACGACGACCGCGATCGCCAGCACCGCAACACCCGCCTGCTGGTAGCGCAGCAGGTTGATCTGCTGCTGGAGCAGGAAACCGATACCACCGCCGCCGACGAAACCGATGATGGTGGACATACGCACGTTGATGTCCCAGCGATACATCGTAAACGCGATATACGGCGGGATGATCTGCGGCACGACGCCGTACACGATCGTCTGCAAGCGGTTCGCGCCCGTCGCCTGGACCGCTTCGATCGGTCCGGACTCGATGCTCTCCACCTGCTCCGAGTACAGCTTGCCCAGCGAGGCGATGGAGTGCAGCGTCAGCGCCAGCACGCCCGCGAATGGCCCTACCCCGACCCAGATCACGAACACGATACCCATGATCAGCGGCTCGATGGAGCGCAGCGCGTTGAGGATGGTGCGCGACGCGTTGTAGACCGTCATGCCGAGCGGGAACGACATATTCGTTCCGGCCAGACCCCCCGCCACTGCACCCAGCACGCCGCCGATGATCGCAGCTTCGCCGAGATAGATGCGAACGCCCAGGCCCAGAATGTCCCACTCGCGCTCTGACGGCGGGCGACCATCGACGATCGCGCGCAGCAGATCGAGGACCTGAGCGGTTACCAGAAAGGCCACCACTGCACCGATGAAGAACAGCAGCGTCCGTGACGCATCGTCACCACGCGTATCTTCGTGACGCGCCTGACGTTTGCCGTTTTGCGTCTGGAACAGGCGCTGGTACGCCAGCACTGCCACTTCGCCGCCCAACAGCGCCGCCACCAGCGCATTCAACAGGCTCAGCAAAACCGCCTGCCCGCCAACATACGCTGTCGCCGCCATCAGCAGCGCGCCTGAGATCAGGCCGAAGATCGCCCCAAGAATGTTGCTCAGCGGTTCCCGAACGTGGCGCAGCAGGTCCGCAGACCAGTTCGCCCCCGCCGATCCCAGCAGCGCCGCGCCGCCAAGCGCCGCAATGCCACGGATCGTAAGGTCAACCAGTTTGCCCAACGTACCAACGAAGTTGCCCAGATATTCCGCGAGGCCGCTGTCGAGCTGTTTACCCAGCCAGATGAACACGCCGCCAAGCGCGCCCAGCACGAAGACCCCCGCGGTCAGCATCAAGATGTTGAGGATCAATCCGCGCACGCGGCGACCCCACACGCTTTCCGCCAGGGGAGCGATGCCGTTAATGAACCGCAGCGCAGCGATCAGAGCGGCAAGCGCCACCGCCGAAGCCAGAATGCCCTGGAGCGGTTTTTCGCCCCAATCGACACCCAGGCTGCCTAATCGTCCCAGCAGAATCCAGCCCAGCACCGCGCCAACCGGCAGCAGCATGAAGCCGACCAGCACCGTACCGAGTGGCACGCCAATTTCGCGCATGAGGTTGCGCGCCGAAAGGAAGCTGAGCACCACCGAGATCGGCACGGCCAGCGTGGTCGCCATCAGCGCCAGGAAGATCGTCTCGATCATCTTGTCGCCAACGGTCCGGGCGGTTTCACTGAAGCGCGGCAGACCCGAAGGTGACACGGTTTGGAACTCGACCTGATGCGTTTCGCCAGACAGGCCGCGCGCGCGGGGCACTTTCACCTGTACTTTAAAGTAGCCAGTGTTATCGACATCAAAGATCGATTCCTGTGTATTTTTCCCGCTGGCGTCAATGATCTGAAACGGCTGCGCCTGTCCGGTGTCGCGGTTGAGGCGGATCCCGGCGATGGCGTTCTCCGGGAAGTTGTAGCCTTCCACCGTGATTACGTCATCGGGATCGGCGCAAACGGGCGTCACAATCACGTAGGCGCCGCCTTCCAGATCCACGTGCCCGCGCTGCTGCTCTTCTTCCGGGCAGCCGATGAAGAAGGCCATAAAGAAGGACTTCGCCTCGCGATCGCGGGTGAACAGATCGGGGTTAAACAGTTCGCGCAGCGCACGCTGCACGTTGCCGGTGCGGGTAGGGTCCTGCACCTCGTCGAGACTGATATCGGTAGTCGTCCAGCCGTACGCATACACTACGACGCCGACGACGACCGCCAGCACAATAAGCAGGGTCCGCAGTGCGGTCCGGCTCGATGGGGGCTTAGAATGATCCACGCTGCGCTCCTATGAAATCTCGACGCGCACCGCGTCTTCGCCGTAAATATCACGGAACCGTTGATCGTCAATCTCATCAGGATCGCCGTCGAATTCGATCCTGCCGTCTTTCAACGCAATGATGCGGTCACCATAGGCACGCGCCAAACTGAGGAAGTGCAGGCTGCATAGAATGGTGATGCCGTCCTCGTGATTTAACCGTTCCAGGTACTTCATGACCGAATGCGACGTCGCCGGGTCCAGGCTGGCGACCGGCTCGTCCGCGAGCATCAGCTCCGGTTCCTGCATCAGCGCCCGTGCAATGCCGACGCGCTGCTGCTGACCGCCGCTGAGCTGGTCGGCACGGATCGATGCCTTGTCCGCGATACCCACGCGGGCCAGCTTCTCCAACGCCTTTTGATGATCCTCGCGTGAGAAGTGATTCACAAAACTCCACAGCGGGCTGGTATACCCTAGCCGTCCGGACAGCACGTTCGTCAGCACGGACGAGCGCTTGACCAGATTAAAGTGCTGGAAAATCATGCCGATGCGGCGACGAATCTGACGCAGTTCCTCGTCGGTCGCCTCCGTGATATCGTTCCCATCCCAGTAGATATGCCCCTCGGTAGGTTCGATCAGGCGGTTGATGCAGCGCAACAGTGTGGACTTTCCCGACCCGCTGAGGCCAATAATCACCAGAAACTGGCCGTCTGGCACTTCAAAACTGACATCTTTGAGTGCAACAACCCCATTGTCATAAACTTTTGTGAGGTGTTCGATCTTTAGCATCCAGCTCTCCCCAAGTGACAAATCGGGCAGAGGAGTGTCGCCCCTCTGCCCGCTGGTACTTCATTGTGCCGCTGTTCGCAGCTTACCCGCCGAGAATATCCTCGTCGGACTGGCCGAGGATCTCGATCTGCTGGCGAACCGGATCATACGCCGAGTCGTCGATCGGCTCCAGGCCGCTCCACGCATAGAAGTCCTCGCTGCCGATGGACTGGTTCCATTCTTCCGTGCCAGAGAACGCGATGAGCGCGTCCATGATCTGCTGGCGCAGATCCGCCGGGAACTCAGGGCCAAAGCTCAGGGTGTCGTTGGGGATGGGGGCGCTCAGGCGCAGAATCTTAACCTGCTCAATCACATCCGGGGCGGTGTCACGCACGTTGGCGCGCGCATCCATGATGCGGATGTCGCCGATGTACAGGTTGCCATCGTCACCGATGTACGACTCGTCCACGGTCAGATCGTACGGCTCAGCCAGATCGCCCGACTGCCAGGAAGCATACCCTTCGGGCATGAGCGCCGGGCTGAAGAACACCGTACCGAAATCAACTTCGCCGTTATAGACGGCCAGAACGGTCTGGTTGTGGCCACCGGTCTGCACTTCGTCGCCGGGCTCGATGCCAGCCGCGGCCATTTCCACGGACGGCACGATGTAGCCGGAGGTCGAGCCGGGGTCGCCATAACCCCAGGTCTTGCCCGCCAGATCGCCGTAGGTGTAGATGTCGCTGTCGCGGCGCACGATGTATTCCGCCCAGTAGACGGGCCAGCCAAAGCGCACAGCCGCCGCGCCGACTTCCACACCGCAGCGCTGGTTGGCGATGACGTAACCAGCCGCGGGGATGAAGCCCATCGAGCTGTCCGGAGCGGCGCACATGGCTTCAACGGTGGCTGCGTAGGAGGTCGGAACATAAACTTCAAAGTTCAGGCCAGTGGCCTCTTGAAGTGCGGCAGCCATCACTTCGCCGCCAGAAACAATAACGGACGCTTCGGTCGAGGGCACAAAGTAAACCTGGATCGGATTATCTTCGCTGCCCAAATCCCCCTGGGCCGACGTCATCGGCGCTGAAATCAGGGCCGACAGCGCGAGGACCGCCGCCAACAAAACCGGCAAGACCTTCTTCATTGAGATGCTCTCCTTGAAGACTAAAAAGGTACGCCAACCGGATGCAACCAGGGCCAGATGCCCCATTTAACCTTGAGTGTAACAGACCGTGGGTCAGGCGCAAGCCAAGAACTATATAAGATATTACTCGCGCTGTATGGCATTTTAACGAACGCTCAACGCGCCAGACGGCTTACGTCGCGTGCAGCCGCGCATAGCGCTCCCACAGCGTGCCGAACGTCTGCTCCAGGCGCTGCTCGAAAACTTCACCGAGCGTCGTGGTCACGTCGTCGCCATTCGGGAAAACGGCATAGGGCACGTCGATGCCGTTGATCGTGATCGTCTCCGGGCTGCCCGCCGAGACCTGCTCCCAATCGACTTCCTTATACAGGCGCGTCAGCTTCTCGTCGGAAAGGCCGTGCTCAAGGATGCTGTCGGGCTTGTCAGGATTGAAGCGGCGGCGGTTTTTACGCAGCGATTCTTCGTAGGGGACGTCTATATAAAAGATCGCGGCCTGTCGCAGAATGGCTTCGCTGAGATGCGCGTAGGCTTTGCGGTAGCCGCCGTGCTCCGTCCCGCGCGAAAACTCGATCAGCGTAGTATAGCTCCCTACGTCGGGATCGTCGCGGACCAGCTTGGCATAATCCAGGTCCATGCGCTCGATGAGCAGGTGCCACAGGTCCTCATTTAAGAAGTAGCCGTCCGGCGTGGTGTAAAGGCGAGGACGCCCAAACTTCTGTTCGAGCAGCGCATCTTCCTCGAACCATATCCACAGCATCGGGAAGTCATCAATCTCGTGAAGCTGGCCGACATGGTACCGTTCGCGGCGCGTATCACCCGGCAAAGCGCGCAGGTAAGCCAAAAGTTCACTTTTGCCTGCGGCGGGACGGCCATTCAAGATGATCACGGGGAAAATTCCGGTCATGAGCATTCACCAGGGGTAGGCAGTTTAAGAATCCAATTTTCATTATATCAGAGATGAAGCCTCCTCCAAGGGATCCGGGCACACAAGCGAACGGGGCATCCAGAAGGATGCCCCGTTCGCTCGGTTCATTACCATGTGTGGACCCGCTACCAACTCATCGCTTATCCCATCGCGCCCACATAAACTTCATCGCTTCCCGTTAGGTTACGATACGACGGCCAAACAGCAGGGCGACCACGAACAGAACCAGGAACACGAAGAACAGGATCTGCGCGATAGAAGCCGCCGCGCCCGCAATACCACCGAAACCGAAAATCGCTGCAATGATCGCAATCACCAAAAAAGCCAGCGCCCAACTCAACATCTTACGTTCTCCCTTCGTATTCGTCACACAGTTATCACAATTCGGCTTACACCGTCATTCACTGATTTAGAGCTTCAGTTCCCTCATCAGCTTACGTCTATAATTTAAAGGAAAAAGCGGCTCCCTACATGAGATGATCGGGGGAAATCAAAGTAGGCCGCGTGTCGGTAGTTTGCATAGGCCACATGGTCAGCCGGGCAGATACAAGACGATTTGCGCTTTGTGTCACAAATCTGATTGTCACTAATCCACATACCTTTAGGGCATCCAGGTGCACTAAAATGGACGAAACTTTGGATTGGACGCCGTTCACACCACAACCCACATCACTCCCCCACGGCAGGCCAACCGAAAGCGGTGACCACAGGTTGACCTCCTGACGACTCCACCAGGGTGAGAATCTTCCGCGTGCATTTGTGTTATAAAGTATGAGTCCATGCGCTGTTTTCGTGCGCCATGGTCCTGAACACGCGGAGTAGAAAATAGATTCTCTAGCCTGGTAGCCGGTCATATCAAGGAGGAACCTGCGCCCATGAAGCTTAGTCAGATGGCCCGGTCCATCGCACCCTCGCCTACGCTGCGCCTGAACGAGCAGGCGCGCCTGCTCCGCGAACGCGGCGAGCCGGTCATCCATCTTGGAGTGGGCGAACCGAAGAACAAAGCACCGCGCGCCGCCATCGAACGCGCTTCCGCATTACTTGAAGGTGGCTATGTGAAGTATGGCCCCACTGCGGGCCAGCCCGCGCTAAGAGAAGCCATCGCCGGGTATACGGAAACGTTCTACGGACGTCGGATTGCCCCTGAAAATACGATCGTTTCGGCCAGCGCCAAACAGTCCATTTACAACGCGCTGGTATCCGTCGTCAATCCGGGCGACGAGGTGATCATCCTGGCTCCCTACTGGGTGAGCTATCCGGAAATGGTTCGGCTGGTGTACGGCGTGCCGGTGATCGTGCCTCTGCGCGACGCCGCTTTCGAGCCACAGATCGCGGCGGTTGAAGCAGCAGTAAGCGACGCGACCCGCGCGATCATCGTCAACAGCCCGAACAACCCGTCGGGAGCCGTCTACTCCAGTGCGTTCGTCGCCGCGCTGGTCGATCTGGCAGAGCGTCACGACCTCTACCTGATCATGGACGATATCTACCACCAGTTAGTGTTCGATGGCAGCGAGGCCCCATCCGCGTACCGCTTCACGCAGCGGGACGTAGACGACAGCACGATTATCGTCATCAATGGGATCTCGAAGTCGTATGGCATGACCGGGTTCCGCATTGGCTGGGCCGTCGCCGCGCGGCAGGTGGTCGAGGTGATGACCGCCATCCAGGGGCAGATCATCACCTGCCCATCGCCGCTGACGCAGGCCGCCGCCGAAGGGGCGCTCACCGGCTCGCAGGAGATCGTGGAAGACCTGCGCCGCACGATGCAGGCGAACCGCGACGCGATGCTGGACGAGCTGCATGCCATTCCCGGTGTACGGGTCACCAGACCCGCGGGCACCTTTTACTGCCTGCCGGATTTCAGCGCCTACAATCCCAGCTCGGAGGCGCTGTCCGACATGCTGCTGCACAAAGCACTGGTCGTCACAGTCCCCGGCAAGGCATTCGGCGCTGAAGGTCATCTGCGCCTGAGCTTTTCCGGCAACCGGGAGGACCTGATCGAAGGTATTCGCCGCATCAAGTGGGCGCTCGATCCATCAGG
Source organism: Aggregatilinea sp. (assembly GCF_036822615.1). Lineage (NCBI taxonomy): Bacteria > Bacillati > Chloroflexota > Anaerolineae > Aggregatilineales > Aggregatilineaceae > Aggregatilinea > Aggregatilinea sp. Next base: position 10,446 of record NZ_DAISHJ010000037.1, read on the forward strand.
ACCAAACGAAATTTACATCGGAGATCATAAAATAGTGAGGGATTAGCAATGACAGATCTGCTGCACAGCACCTCCCCGGCGCGCAACCAGGCGGGTTCTTTCAAGAGTGCTTACGGGCTGGACAATTATGGCCTGACTAACCTCAAGGCGGAATATTGGAATCTTCCCACTGAGGTCCTCTACGAAGAGATCATCGCCCGGCGTGAAGGCATGATCAGCCACCTGGGTCCTATCGTTCTCAATTCGGGCAAGCATACTGCGCGCTCCGCCCAGGATAAGTACATCGTGCGCGAGCCAAGCACTGAAGACAAAATCTGGTGGGGCGACACCAACCGCCCGATCAGCCCCGAGACATTCGACACGCTGTATAACCGTATCCAGGGCTACGTCCAGGGCCGGGATCTGTTTGTGCAGGACTGTTTTGTAGGGGCCGACCCGGACTACCGTCTGCCGGTGCGCGTCATCAGCGAATATGCGTGGCACAGTCTGTTCGCGCGCAACATGTTCCTGCTGCCGGAAGGCGAAGCCGCCTATCGCAGCCACGTGCCGGGATTCACCGTGATCGCCGTGCCTGGTTTTGCGCCTGAAGCGCAGCTCGACGGGCTGCGGTCCAGCACGTTCATCGTCCTCAACTTCGAGAAGCGCATGTGCATCATCGGAGACACCGCCTACAGCGGCGAGATCAAAAAATCGGTGTTCACACTGATGAACTTCCTGCTGCCGCTGCAAAACGTCATGACGATGCACTGTTCGGCCAACATCGGGGAAAAGGGCGACACGGCGCTGTTCTTCGGCCTCAGCGGGACAGGCAAAACCACGCTGTCCGCCGATCCGTCGCGCGGACTCATCGGAGACGACGAACACGGCTGGAGCGATAACGGTGTCTTCAACTTCGAGGGCGGCTGCTATGCCAAAGTGATCCGGCTGTCGGCCACGGCGGAACCGGAGATCTACGCGGCGACGCGGCGCTTCGGCACGATTCTGGAAAACGTAGGGTACGATCCGGTGACACGCCGCGTCGACCTGAACGACGCCTCGATCACCGAAAATACGCGGGCCTCGTACCCGTTGGACTACATCGCCAACGCCGTCGAAGACAAGCGCGGCGGCCACCCGCAGAACATCGTGCTGCTGACCTGCGACGCCCAGGGGGTGCTGCCACCCCTCGCGCGGCTGTCCACCAACCAGGCGCTCTATCACTTCATCTCCGGCTACACGTCGAAGGTCGCCGGAACCGAAGTCGGGCTGGGCAAAGAGCCGCAGATCACGTTTAGCACCTGCTTCGGCGCGCCGTTCATGGTGCACCACCCCAGCACCTACGCCGCACTGCTCAAAGACAAGATGGAGCGCTATGGCGCGACGTGCTGGCTGCTCAACACGGGCTGGATCGGCGGGCCGTTCGGCGTCGGACGGCGCATCAGCATCCAGTACACGCGCGCGCTGCTGAATGCCGCACTCAATGGGCAGTTGGATGGCGTCGAGTACTACCACGACCCGGTCTTCGGCTTCGAAGTGCCCAGGTGGTGCCCCGGCGTGCCGGAGGAGATCCTCTACCCTGCGCAGGCATGGTCTAGCGAGGAAGCGTACTGGCAGAAATACCGCGAGCTGGCAGCACGCTTTACCAAAAACTTCGCCAAGTTCGCGGATGGCTGCCCGCCGGAAGTCTGCGCCGCCGGGCCGGTCGTGGAAGAAAGCGCCGCTTCTGGGGCGTAGAATACGCAATCCTATACTGATCGCATCCCGTAGGGGCGTATTGCAATACGCCCCTACCAAAACCGCACCATCCCGCAGAATCAAAAACGCCAGGGCGATCCTGGCGTTTTTGTGTATGCCAAAGTACCGCTTAGCGCGAGACGCGCCCGGACGCATCGCCACCCATCAGCTTTTCGACCTCGTCCACCGTCACGAGATTGAAGTCCCCGAAGATCGAGTGCTTGAGGCACGACGCGGCGATGGCGAATTCGAGCGCCTTCTGCCGGTCCTCGCCGTAGGCGCGCAGGCCGTAGATCAGGCCGCCCATGAACGAGTCACCGCCGCCCACACGGTCCACGATGTGCGTGATGTCATACTGGCGGCCCGTATGGAATGCGCCCGCGTGCCACAGCACCGCCGACCACGTGTTATGGCTGGCCGAGACGGAGCCGCGCAGCGTGATCGCGACCGTCTTCAGCGCCGGGAAGCGCTCGTGCAGCGATTCGCACACGAAACGGTACTTGTCCGCCTCGACCTTGCCCGCCGTCACGTCCGTTTCGGGCGCCTGGATGCCGAACACTTTCTCCGCGTCTTCCTCGTTGCCGATCGCCACGTCGCAGTACTGCACCAGTTCCGGCATGACCTCGCTGGCGGCGCGGCCCCACTTCCACAGCTTCTTGCGGTAGTTCAGGTCGCACGAGACGGTCAGCCCGGCATCCTTCGCCGCGCGGATCGCTTCCGCCGTCACCGCCGCCGTGCCCTCGCTGATCGCGGGCGTGATACCGGTCCAGTGGAACCAGTCCGCGCCCTCGAAGACGCGCGCCCAGTCGATCGTGCCCGGCTCGATAGTCGCAATCGACGATCCGGCCCGGTCGTAAACGACCTTGCTGCCGCGCTGCATCGATCCGTGTTCCAGGAAGTAGATCCCGATGCGCTCGCCGCCGCGCGCGATGTGCGCCGTACCGACGCCGTACCCGCGCAGCGACTGGATCGCCGCGTCGCCCAGATCGTTCTTGGGCAGGCGCGTGACAAAATCGACCGGTGTGCCATAGTTCGCCAGCGACACGGCCACGTTCGCCTCGCCGCCGCCGTAGGACACGTCGAACATGTTGGTCTGCGCGAACCGCAGATGATCGGGCGGTGACAGGCGCATCATGATCTCGCCAAAGGTGATCACTTTTTTAGGCATAAAAAACACAGTCTCCTTAGCGCAAATCGAAAATTGAAACGTCCGGCGATGATCGACCAGTCACGCCGCGCCCTGAGGGCGGTAAATTCACTTTATTGAAATGTCGCCATCGTACACACCGGGATTCACGCAGGTCGGCAGGCGATCGCCGCGCAGCCCGGCCAGCAGATTTTCAGCCGCCATGCGCGCCATTTTGCCGCGCGTGGCATGGCTGGCGCTGCCCAGGTGCGGGATGATCAGGCAGTTATCCAGCCCCAGCAGCGGATCGTCCATCGGGATCGGCTCAGGATCGGTCACGTCGAGCGCGGCGTACGCGATCGTGCCATTCGCCAGCGCATCGTAGAGCGCCTTCGAGTCCACCACGGCCCCGCGCGCCGTGTTGATCAGGATCGCGGTCGGCTTCATCAGCGCCAGCTCGCGCGCGCCGATCAGTCCTCGCGTCTGCGGCGTCAATGGACAATGCAGGCTGATGAAATCCGACTGGCGCAGCAGATCGTCCAGCGTCACCGGCTCCGCCTCGAAGTCCAGATCCCTGCCGCCGCCGTGATACAGCACGCGCATGTCGAAGCCGCGTCCGCGCCGCGCCATCGCCTGCCCGATGCGCCCCATGCCGACGATACCCAGCGTCGCGCCGTGCACGTCCTGCCCAAGCAGCGTCATCGGTCCCCAGGTCTTCCACGCGCCTGACTGCACGTACGCCGCGCCTTCCACGATACGGCGCGCAGCAGCCATCAACAGCGCGAAAGCGAGATCGGCGGTGGTGTCGGTCAGCACGCCAGGCGTGTTGCCAACGGGGATACCGCGCCGCGTGGCTTCGGGCACGTCGATGTTGTCGTAGCCGACCGCGTAGTTGCCGACCACCTTCAGCGCGGGAGCCGCGTCAAAGAATGCCGCATCCACGCGATCCGAGAGCATGGTCAGCACGCCCGCCGCATCCGCGACCTCGCGCAGCAGCACGTCACGCGCGGGCGGCAGCGATCCTTCCCACACGCGCACCTCGCAGGTTTCGCGCAGCAGGGCCAGCCCCTCGTCGGGGATGCGGCGCGTCACGTACACGGTCGGTTTCGTCATGGCTGCGATTTCTCCTCACGAGCACAAACGTAGGGGCGTATTGCGATACGCCCCTACAAACGATCTGATTTAGCGACGCCCTAAATCCCCGCGCGGTGCACGACGGTGCCTTCCGCGACCGTCAGGCGCACGTTGATCGTCTCATCGACCAGCACGAGGTCGGCGTCTTTGCCGACCTCCAGGCTGCCCTTGCGATCGGCGACGTGAATCTGGCGCGCGGCGTTCAGGCTGCTGGTCGGCCACAGCACATCCAGCGATTCACCGGTCGCCTGCATCAAGTTGTACAGCGCAAGGTCCAGCGACAAAATGCTGCCCGCCAGCGTGCCATCCGGCAGACGCACCGCGCCGTCCTTCACGTAGACGATGCGCTCGTCGATCGGATATTCGCCTTCCGGCATACCCGCGCCGCGCATCGCGTCTGTAATCAGCACCAGCCCGTCCGGGCCTTTCGCCTTGTACAGAATCCGCATCGAGGCGGGGTGCACGTGGATGTTGTCCGCGATCAGTTCCGCGTGAATCTCCGGCAGGGCCATCACTGCGCCCAGCGTGCCCGGCTCGCGGTGGTGCAGCCCGGTCATGGCATTGTAACTGTGCGTGGCGTGGGTCAGGCCGCGCGCCACCGCCGCAACCATCTGATCGTACGTTGCCGCCGTGTGCGCCGCCGAGACGGTGATCCCGCGCCGGGCGCATTCTTCGATCAGCCAGCCGTTTTCCTCGAATTCCGGTGCGAGCGCAACCAGCCGGATCGCGCCCATATCCAGATACGCGGTCGCCTCGTCGCGCGGCGCGGTGCGGATGTGCACCGTGCTCTGCGCGCCGCAGCGGATCGGGTTCAGGTACGGGCCTTCGAGGTACGCGCCGAGCAGCGTCGCGCCGTCCGGCTGGCGCCCCTGCACTTCGAGGATCACTTCCAGCGCGGCGGTAATGCGCGCGTCGGAGTCGGTCCAGGTGGTCGCGGTGAAGGCCGTCACACCGTGCTGTGCGTAGAGCCGCGCCATCGTGCGCAGCGCGTCCGGCGTGGCATCCATCGCTTCCGCGCCGCCGCCGCCGTGCACGTGAATATCCACGAAGCCGGGCAGCAGGACCAAACCCTGCGCGTCAATCGACTCATGATCGGGAAACGCTGGCGGATCGCCCGCGCCCATCGCCGCGATTCGCGTCCCATCGGCCAGCAGCCAGCCCTTCGGCAGCCGTCCGGTCGGCGTCATCACCTGCGCGTTATAAATAAGCATCGTTCGCTCACCTTAGCTGAGAAATAGTCCCTGGACGCCCTCAAGCGTCCGCTGTTTTTATGATACTCCGCCGGGCAGCGCAGGCCAACGTATTTGGCGCACGCGTCGCTCAGAGCGGCAGCGCTTGCAGCAGATCCTCGAATGGCACGTCGGCCATCGAGACGATCTCACGGTCCGCGTGCGACAGATCCATCAGCCGCGTCACCGTGTTCGGCACAGCGACGCAGTACAGCCCGGCGCGTTTGGCCGCCAGAATCCCGCTGGCCGAATCTTCGAACGCAATGGCTTCTTCCGCGCGCAGATCCAGCCCATCCAGTGCGGAAAGGTAGAGCGCCGGGTCGGGCTTGATGATGTCGACATCTTCCCGGCAGCGCACGCAGTCGAACGTATCGTACAGGCCGAGCCGCTTCAGGTGCGCATCGACCCATGTATGCGTCGAGCTGGACGCGACGGCCAGCTTCAGTCCCAGGCGGCGTGCTTCGCGCAGATAGTCTTCGACGCCGGGCAGCGCCTGCTGTGTGGCGATGATCTCCAGGCGGCGCTGGTGCACGGCAGCCTGCACGCCCTCACGGTCGTCGAGAGCGTGGCCGAGCACAGTTTCCAGGTAGGAACAGGTGTCGAACGTCTCGGCGGAATTGCCCACGCACTTCATCCACTCGGTCATCGGCAATTCCGCGCCGTACCGGTCGTAAACCTCACACCACGCCTGATAATCGGGCATTTCGGTATCGATCACCAGCCCGTCAAAGTCGAAGATCACGCCACGAATCATGGGCCTGCATCCTTGTACGCTCTTATATGTAGAATTTAGTGGGCCAAACGGCAGCGCCCCCCATTATACCCGATCCCGGTCGTCGTCCGGTCGATACTCCGTCCCTGTCATACGTCGCGCAACAAACGCGGCAGAAATCGGCAATATAGGGCATAATCTCGGCGCGGCCCCCGGCGATTGGGGGCCGGTAATCGAAGGGGCAATTACGAGGGCAAGCGATGGCAATCTATCTCAACTCCGCCTTCCCTGAGCACGCGCGCCGCGCCCAGGAATTAGCGTTCGTAGAAGGGGTGACCACCAACCCCAGTCTGATCGCCGAGACGGGACGGCCCGGCCTGGACGTGCTGGCCGAACTGCTGGAAACGTTCAACGGGCACGTGTTTTATCAGGTGACGGGCAGCACGGTCGAGCAGCGGCTCGATCAGGCCTGGGAAGCACACGAGATGCGCCCCGACAAAGTGGTGATCAAGATCCCTGCCACGACCGAAAACATGACCCTGGCCCACCGCCTGACCGACGCGGGCATTGAGATCTGTGTGACCGCCGTCTCTGCCCCCGCCCAGGCTTACATCGCGGCGCAGGTCAACGCGCAGTTCGTCGCACCCTACGTCAACCGCCTCACGCGCCAGATGGGTGACGGCCTGAGCGTCGTGCGGGACATCCGGCGCATCATCGAGGGAACGCAGACGGAAATTCTTGCGGCCAGCCTGAAAACGGTCGATGAAACCGTCGCGGCCCTGTTGGCAGGCGCGCACCACGTCACCGTGCCGCTCGATCTGATCCTGGCGATGGGCGAACACGAGTTTTCGCAGCTTGCCATCGACGAGTTCAACCGGGCCGCCAGCACCGCGCGCGGATAAGTCACCGGCGAGCGCAACAGAGGACAGTTATTTCGTACAAAAGTGACGACTGCCACCCTGCGAGATCGACCAGGATCTCTTATAATGAAATCCTAGAGGGACTTCGGTACCGGCTTGGTGGGGAAGCGGTCGAAAACGGTCCTGGTTTGTGGTCTTCATCGGGTGGATGTGCCTGGAAGCCGCCCGGCAGAAGCCAGAACCACGACATTGTTGTCGCACCTGACCAGGCCCGAGCACCAGTAATTTCTGCATAAAAACTTGTATCAAGCTATAAGGAGAAAAGGGAATGCACAGGACTACACGTCACGTTGCAGTTGTTTTAATTACCATCCTGATCCTCTCCGCTTTTGCTCTCCCCGTTTTTGCGCAAGGTGACGACAGCGGCGCGACCATCCAGGCACAGCCGTGCGACGCGCCGGGCGACCTGACCATGTGGGTCTGGGACGAAAACTGGGCCGCCATTATTGGCGACTCCATCGACCAATGGATCGCGGACTACTGCCCCGGCGCATCGGTCGATCTCCAGGTCCAGCCCTGGGGCCAGTACTGGGATCTGTTGAAGACCAGCGCGTCCGGTGGTGACATGCCCGATGTGTTCAACATGTCGCAGGACCGCTTCTTCTTCTATGCTGACAACGACGCCGTGCTCGATCTCCAGCCGTACTGGGACAAATATGGTGTGGACACGACGACGTGGGGCACGGGCCTGATCGATCCCTATCGCTGGGGCGAGAGCCAGGATCTGTATGCTGGCCCGGTGAACTGGGACACCATCGCCATCATGTACAACAAGGACATGTTCGACGCGGCAGGCGTTGAGTATCCGACCGCCGACTGGACCTGGGATGACTTCGCTGCGTCGGCTGAAGCCCTGGCCGATCCCGAAGCGGATCAGTACGGCGCGCTGGTTTACATGGAATACCAGGCCGGTTACCCGAACTGGATCGCCGCGACCGGCACGACCCCCGTCGTGAACGCCGATCGCACCGAATGCACGCTGGACGACGAAGGCAGCCTGGAAGCGTTGAACTTCCTGCGCGGCCTGCTCGATGACGGCGCGATGCCCACGGTTTCGACCGTTGGCGGGTCCTCGGCGGACGACGCGTTCGCGTTCTTCGCTGCCGGTAAGGTCGCCATGATCACCGCCGGATCGTGGAAACTGCCCGATGCCATCGACCAGCTCACCTTCAACTGGGACGTCGTGCAGCTCCCCAAGAACCCGACCACCGAACGCAGCCGCTCGATCCTGCACGCGGTTGGTTACGTGGCCTCCGCCCGCACCGAGAATCCCGATCTCGCCGCGAACCTGATCCTGTATCTGGTCAGCGACGAAGGCGCGAAGTTCTTCGCCGAGGGCAGCGGTGTCTCCCCGGCCAACCCGAACCCCGACCTGCAGCAGATCTGGATCGACAGCTTCGGCGACGCCGACGTGAATATCCAGGCTTACATCGACGCGATGCAGGATTCCCAGGGTGTCACGGTCTTCGACGAGATCTGGGACGCCATGAACAGCGAATTGGTTGTCCAGATCTTCGACCTGGGCGTGCCGGTGGAAGACGCCGTCGCTGATACATGCGCGTTCATCGATACGCAACTCCAGGCGCAGTAAGTCATTTAACCGACACATGATAGAGGGTGATGCCCGCAGGCATCACCCTTCCTGTCTCAGCCTATGTCTGCACAAACGCATCCGGCACGCCACCTCTTACGCCCACAGATCACTGCGCCCATCCTCTGCCCTGTGAGCTTGCGCCGTCCTCCGCGAACGATGTCGAAAGCTGCATCATTACCATGCCGTCTGCCCTGTTACGATTTCTAGGCCCAACACCGTTCACCCGCCGCAAAGCACTCTGGGGAATCGCCCTGATAGCGCCCAACACGCTGGGGCTGTTCTTCTTTTTCGGCATTCCCGTCCTGATGGCCTTTGCGACCTCCCTGCAAGAGTGGAACGCCATCAAGCCCGCGAAGTTCATCGGGTTTGATAACTTCACCAGACTGGCCAGCGACCCCACATTCTGGAACGCCCTGGAGAACACCTTCAAGCTGCTGGGGATGACCGTCCCGGCGGAGATCGTGCTGGCGCTGCTGGTCGCAATCATGCTCAACCAGCCGCTTGCCGGGCGCAGCATCTTCCGTGCGGCCTATTTTTTACCCGTGGTGACCTCCACAGTGGCCGCGTCGGTGGTCTGGACCTGGATCTTCCAGCCGCGCTACGGGATCATCAACAGCTTTTTGAGCCTGTTCGGGGTGGGCGAAATCAAGTGGCTGACCGAGCCGAGCCTCGCCCTGATCCCGATCGCGGTCGTCGCCATCTGGCAGCGCGTCGGCTTCGACATGGTGTTATTCCTGGCCGGGCTGCAATCGATCCCCGGCGTGCTGTACGAGGCCGCGCTGATCGACGGCGCGACGAACTGGCAGCGCTTCCGCCACGTCACCCTGCCGATGCTTTCGCCGACCACCTTCCTGGTAACGGTGCTGGCCGTCGTCAACGCCTTCCAGATCTTCGATCAGGTCTACATCATGACGCTGCGCACCGTGCCGGGCGGCATCGGCGGCAGCGCGACGACCCTGACCTACTTCCTATACCGCCGCGCGTTCACCAATTCCGAGTTCGGATACGCCTCGGCAGTCGCGCTGGTCCTGTTCGTCATTATCCTCGCCGTCACCATCATCCAGCTTCGCGTCCAGCGCTACTGGGTCTACTACGAATCCGAGGAAGGCTAAGCGCATGGAAACGCAAGACTCCCAGCCCGTCTACCGGGAAATCTCCTGGCCGGTACGGGTGCTGATTTACGTCATCCTAACCGTGGGCGCGCTCGGCATGATCATGCCGTTCCTGTGGATGGCCTCGACCGCCTGCAAGCCGCCCACAGAGCTAAACCAGTTCCCGGTGCGCTGGATTCCGGAGCATCCGATCTGCATGCAGAACCTGAACGACCTGTACGATCTGTCGCCCAACTTCAACCGCTACTTCTTGAATTCGGCGCTGGTCACGCTGGGGCGCACCTTCGGGCAGCTCATTACCTGCTCGCTGGCGGCGTACGGCTTCGCGCGGTTCCCCTTCCCCGGCAGAAACATCGTCTTTGCGCTGTGCCTGGGCCTGCTGATGATCCCGTTCCAGGCGATTCTGATCCCCGAATACATCCTCATCCGCAATCTGGACTGGTACAATACGTTCTATGCGTTGATCATACCGGGGACGTTTAGCGCGTTCGCGTTGTTCTTGCTGCGGCAGGCATTCATGCAGATTCCGATCGAGATCGAAGAAGCAGCGATCATCGACGGCGCGAACCCGCTGCGCGTGCTGTGGCACGTCACGCTGCCGCTCTCCAAGCCCGCGCTGGCCGCCTTCGCGGTGATCACCGTGCAGGCCGCCTGGAACGATTTTCTGTACCCGCTGGTCGTCACCAATGCGCCCAGCACCCGGGTGATTACGATCGGCCTCAGCCTGCTGCAAGGCGAGCGCCGCACGCCCTGGAACCTGCTGATGATGGGCTCGTTCCTGGCGACCGTGCCTATGCTGGCGATGTTTGTGCTGCTTCAGCGCTACTTCATCGAGGGTGTCTCGATGAGCGGTGTAAAACGTTAGGAGCTAAAACGATGAAACTGACGGTAATCGGCGGCGGCAGCGTGCGCGCCCCGGAATTTGTGCGTGGGGCGCTGGCGTTCGCCGCCGACCTGACACTCGACGAACTCTGGCTGATGGACAACGACCCGGCGCGGCTGGACGCCATCGCGCCGTTGAGCGAAGAGATCGTGCGGCGGGCCGGATCCCCGTTCCGGCTGTGCCAGACCACGAATCTGGATGATGCCCTGCGCGACGCCGACATCATCGTGACCACGATCCGCGTCGGCACGGAACAGGGCCGCGTCTACGACGAGCGCATCGCGCTCAAGCGCAACGTGCTCGGCCAGGAAACGACCGGCGCGGGCGGCTTTGCGATGGCGATGCGCAACATCCCCGCCCTGATCGACATCATCAACCGCGCGCAGGTCCTCGCGCCGCGCGCCTGGATCTTCAACTTCACCAACCCGGCGGGCCTCGTCGCGCAGACGCTGCACGATGCGGGCTTTCGGCGCGTGGTCGGCATCTGCGACAGCGCCAACACCGCCCAATACGAAACCGCACGCTACCTGGGCGTGCCCGTGGACGCGGTCAAAACCGAGGTTTACGGTCTGAACCACCTGTCGTGGACGCGGCAGGCGCTGGTCAACGGGCGCAACGTGCTGCCCGAGCTGGTGCACGATGCGGGTTTCGTGAACAGCACGCACCTGCGCTTCTTCGACCGCACCCTGGTCGAACGGTTGGGCATGTTCCTCAACGAGTACCTGTTTTACTTCTACTACCGCGACGTGGCCGTTCAGCGCATCCAGGGCGAAGAACGCACGCGCGGCGAGGAAGTGCTGGCGCTCAATCACGAGCTGTTCGAGCAGCTTCGCGGCCTGCCTGCGCCCGAAGCGCTGCGCATTTACGACGCCTATAACCAGCGGCGCAGCGCCAGCTATATGGCCTACGCGGAAACCGACGAAACGCTGCGCGAAGAACGCTCCAATCCGACCGCCGACACCAAGCCGGTCCACAACCCGCACGAGGAAGTCGGCGGCTATGCGGGCGTCGCGCTGCGCGCAGGGCTGGCGATCACCAAAGATCGCCCGCTGCGCATCGGCCTGAACGTGCCCAACGGCACCGCGATCGCCGGGATGCGCCCGGACGACGTGGTGGAAGTCACCTGCGAGGTGGACGGTACGGGCATCCGCCCGGTCTATATCGGGGAAATTCCCGAAGGCCCCTATCTGCTGATGCGCGGCATCAAGCAGTACGAGCGGCTGGCGTCGCAAGCGATCCTGTCGCACGACCGGTCGCTGGCCGTCGAGGCGCTCGTCGCGCACCCGCTGATCGGCTCCTATCCGCTGGCCGAGGCGCTGCTGAAGGATTACTTCGAGGCGCACGCGCCCTATCTGGGTGACTGGCACTGATGCAAACCGATTTCGACATCTTTCTGCCCGGCGATTACTTCTTCGACCTGATTTACCGGGGTCTGCCGGAGTTTCCCGTCCTGGGGCGCGAGCTGTACGCCGAAGACGTGATCGCCACGGGCGGCGCGATGTACATCACCGCCGTGTCGCTGGCGCGGCTGGAAATGCATCCCGCCTGGGCCGCGACCTTCGGCAACGACTACTACAGCGAATACGTGCGCGCGCTGGCCGTCGAACAGGGTCTCGATATGTCCCTCGCCCGCGCGCTGGACCAGCCGTTCCGGCGCATCACGACCTCGATCCCGTACCAGGGCGAGCGCGCCTTCCTGACCTACGCCGATCCGCAGCCACCCGATCACCTCGATCACTGGCTGAGCGCAATGGAAAAGTGCACATTCAAGCACCTGCACCTCGGTGCGCTAATGCGTATGGAGATCCTCAAGCCGATGGTCGAGATCGCGCGGTCGCGCGGCGCGACGATCTCGATGGACTGTCAGGACGCGCCCAACCTGCAAAAAGCCTGCGAGTGGCGCAGTCTGCTCTCGCTGGTGGACGTGTTCCTGCCCAACGCCCGCGAAGCCCTGATCGTGTCCGGCACGAGCGCCGTAGACGCGGCGATTCAAACGCTGATGGATTGGACCAACGTTGTGGTGATCAAGGACGGGGCCAACGGCGCGTGGATCGGGACGCAGGGCGAGATCATGCACGCCCCGGCCATCGACGCGGGGGCCGTGGTCGATACGACCGGCGCGGGCGACTGCTTCAACGCGGGCTTCCTGCGCGGCTACGTGATCGAAAAAGCGCCGCTGAATGTCTGCGCGCGCTACGGCAACATCTGCGGTGGGCTGTCGGTGACGAAGGTCGGCGGCGCGACCGCCGCCCCCACGCTCGCCCAGCTTCGCGGCTGGTGTTCCAACGAAGCGTAACGGTTTCCCGATTTAAAACGTGTAGGGGCGTATGCAATCATACGCCCCCTATCTATTTCCGATGGTCTGGCGTTTCACTTCCCCGCCGCCACATCCTCCAGCGAACGCCCGGTCAGCGCAGAATTCGGCTCATCGGCCAGAATGTCGCTCTCGGCGCTCGCGTGCTCGTCCTTCTTTTTGATCAACAGCCAGTTCCCGTCGTCGCCTTTCCCAGTGCGAATCAGCGCGAAGATGCCGTGCAGCTTGTGCCCGTCCAGCGCGATCTCGATCTGGCCCTTCTCCCAGGTGTCTTGCATCGACTCCGGCTTCAAGTTGCGGTACGAGCCGGTATCCCAGACCAGCATCGTGCCGCCGCCATATTCGCCCTGTGGGATCGTGCCCTCGAAGTCGAGATACTCCAATGGGTGATCTTCGGTCTGCACGGCCAGCCGACGCTGGCGTGGATCGAGTGACGGCCCTTTCGGCACCGCCCACGACTTCAGTACGCCGTCTACTTCGAGCCGAAAATCGTAGTGCAGGCGGCTCGCGTCGTGCTTCTGCACTACGAACTGCGGCTGCTGTGCAGCGCTCTCCGCCCCTCCCGCCGGTTCCGTCGTGCGCTCAAAATCGCGCTTATCGCGGTAGGTCTTCAGCTTGTCGTCCAGAGACATGACGCCGCCTTTCTGTGAAGGGCTACCCAACAGCTTGCCGGGTCGCCGGAGCCACTCGTTCCACGTCGGACAGCTTCAGGAACAGGTTATTCACGGCTTCGGCCAGGGTCGGATGCGCAAAAATACCGTCTCGCAGGGCAGTATACGGCAGTTTACCCATCATAGCGACCTGTACCAGACTCATCAGCTCGCCGCCGTCCATGCCCAAAATTGTGAACCCAAGTATTTCCTGCGTCTCCGCATCGACCACGGCCTTCATCACGCCGCGCGTATTGCCCGTCTCGATGGCGCGCGCCACCCGGTTCATGGAAAGCGTCGCCACCTGGCAGCGGCAGTCCAACCGCGACGCATCCTGTTCAGACAGCCCGATCCGCGCCAGCTGCGGGTCCATGAACACCACGTAAGGAACCATACGCCCCTTGATGCTGGCCTGCCCGCCCTCAAGCAAGTTCGTGCGCAGCACGCGGTAGTCGTCGTACGAGATATGCGTAAACGCCGGGCCGCCTTTCACGTCACCGATCGCGTTAATCCCCGGCGCGCTCGTTTCCAGCCGGTCATTGACCCGGATATAGCCGTTATCATCCATCTTGACTCCGGCAGCGGGCAGATTCAAGGTATCGGTATTCGGCACACGACCGACCGCCAACAGCAGGTGAGAAGCGGTCACCGTGCGCTCGCCGTCCGGAGCCGAGATCACGGCGCGCAGCCCGTCGCCGTCCGGTTCGACGTGGGTCAGTTCGGCATTGAGCAGCACAGTGATCCCGTCATCGCGTAAAATCGCGGCGACTTCCTGCGCAATATCGGGGTCCTCGCGCGTCAACAACTGGTCGGAGTGCTGGACGAGCGTCACGTCACTGCCGAATCGCTGGAATATCTGCGCGAACTCGACGCCGATATAGCCGCCTCCGACGATCAGAAGATGGGGCGGCAGCGTCTCCAACTCCATCACGGTGGTATTGTCCAGGTAGTTCACGCGGTCCAACCCGGCAATGGGCGGCACGCGCGACCGCGAACCGGTATCGAGCACGATCACATCCGCCGTGATCTGGCGGGTTCCGCCTTCGTGCAGGCGCACGTCGAGCGTTTTCGGGCCGCTGAAGGATGCCTCGCCGCGAATCAGTTCCAGATTGCGCGCGTTTTCGATCTGGCTGAGACTGCCGTCGCGGAAGCGATCTACAATTTGCTGCTTGCGCGCGCGAATCGCGACCATATCCACCGACACCGGCCCGGTATGCACGCCATATTCCCCACTGTGACGCACGGTGTGCACCACGTCGGCATTCCCGACGAGCGTTTTGGTAGGCGTACAGCCCGTATTCACGCACGTGCCGCCCACCGCGGCACGCTCCACCAGGGCAGTCGTACGCCCCGCGCGCGCGAAGGCCAGGGCCAACGGCGTGCCCCCCTGTCCCGATCCAATAATCACCGCATCAAAGCGTTCAAGTGCCATCGTGCCGGTTGTCCTTTCAAGCAGACCCGCGAAACACGAGCCGAGTAATCCTTGTCCCCCGTTAAAGCCGGGGCTGAGTCACCTTTCCGAGCGCTATATGCGCATCAGCCAACAGATCGGGATCGACCGTCTGGTGCATGCGAATCCATTCCGGAGCCAGATCACGCTCCTCGTCGGGCCGGTCCATCACAAACGCGGCATCGACCGTCCAACCGTTCAGCCACCACACGCTGAACTGGCCGCTGTCCAGATCGCCGCGATACACCACCTGATCGGCATCCGCCGTATCGCCCCAAAACTCCCACGACAGGTCGAACACGTCGGAGAAGAAGTACGGCAGGTGCATATACTCGCCGTGCGAGCCGTGCATCATCTGGGCGGCGTGCTTGCCCTGCTGCACCGCGTTATCCCAGTGCTCGATGCGGCGGTATTTCTGGTACAGCACGTCGTAATACGTCGCCACATCGCCCGCCGCGTAAATGCCGGGCAAATTCGTCTCCAGGTACTTATTCACCACGATGCCGCCGTCCTGCATATGCAGGTCGGTATCACGAAACAGCTCCGTCGCCGGGGTTACGCCAACCCCCGCGACGACCAGATCTGCGTCCAGCGTATTACCCGAACGAGTTACGACGCGCTGCACGCGCCCGCTGCCTTTGAAAGCTTTCGCTCGCTGGCTGGGAACCAGCTTCACACCGCGATCGGTGAAGTAGGACTCAAAAAACCCCGACATCTCCGGCGTAAACAGCCGGGGAAGCAGGCGGTCGCTGTCGTACACGACCGTAACGTCCAGACCACGCCCCGCCAGCGACGCCGCGACTTCCATGCCGATATAGCCGCCGCCAACGATCACCACGCGGCGCGCATCCTCCGCGTCCGCCAGAATCGCATCGGCGTCGGCGTTCGAGCGCAGATAGTGCACGCCCGGCAGATCGCTGCCCGGCACGTCCAGCGTGCGGACCCGGGAGCCGGTCGCAATCAGAAGCTGGTCGAACTCGATGTTGCGCCCATCCTGGTCATACAGGCGGCGACTGCCGAAATCCACCACTCGAATGCGCGTCTTCAGCCGGACGTCTACCCCGTGCTCAGCGTAAAAAGCCTCGGGATTAATCAGGATATCTTCACGCGATTTTTTGCCCGCCATATACCCCTTCGACAAGGGGGGCCGATCATATGGCAGCCGTTCGTCCGCCGAGACGATGCACAGCGCATCGGGATCTATACACTGCTCGATAAATTCCTGGGCGGCGTAACCTGCCGCTACGCCGCCGCCCAAAATTACATACGGAATCGCCATCGTTCCCCCTCGACTAGTGACGCGGGCTGGCGGTCAGTGCCGTCTGACGCTCGTGGCGGCCTTTCGCAATCTCCTCGATCATCTTGCGGTTGAATGCCGGAAGATCGTCCGGATTCCGGCTGGTGACCAGCCCGTTATCGACCACAACTTCCTGATTGACCCAATCCGCCCCTGCGTTGCGCAGGTCCGTTTCGAGCGTGTGGTACGAGGTCAGCTTGCGCCCCTTCACCACGCCCGCGTCGATCATCGTCCACGGCGCGTGGCAGATCGCCGCGACCGGCTTGCCCGCCTCGAAGAACGCGCGCACAAACGTTTGAACCGGCTCTAACCGGCGCATATGGTCGGGATTCATCACGCCGCCGGGCAGCACCAGGGCGTCGAAGTCGTCCGCCTGGGCGCGATCCACCTGAAGATCGACCTTGAATGTGTCACCCCAGTCGGTATGGTTCCAGCCCTTCACCCGATCGTGCTCCGGCGAGATCACCGTCACCTGCGCCCCCGCTTCTTCCAGCGCGCGCTTCGGCTCGGTAAACTCAACCTGCTCAAAACCATTGGCAACCAGAATCGCAACCTGCTTACCGGTAAGTGACTGCGCCATACTCAATTCCTTCCAACTACTTTTTCAGAACGTACTCATTTACTATAAGAAATACAGCCCTGGATACATGAGGTACCCAGGGGATTTTGCAATAGGTTGAACGGGGAATGCGGACTTAGGTCAGTTGACTAAATTGTGCTGCACAGCCAGTGCCACCGCCTCGGTGCGGCTGGTCACAGCTAGTTTGGAGAAAATATTGCTGACGTGGTTCTTCACGGTCGAGTGGCTGATCATGAGACGATCCGCAATTTCCCGGTTGCTCATACCATCCGTCATCAGGCGCAGCACCTCCTGTTCCCGGTCGGTGAGATCAAACCCCGGACCCGGGGGCCGGGTGACTGCCTCGATCAGAGCTTGTGTGGCTTCCGGCGCGAGCGTTGAGCGACCCCGGTGTGCACTGCGGATCGCGTTCGACAGCTCGTCAATTGACACGTTTTTGAGCAGGTAGCTGATCGCGCCTGCCTGAAGCGCATCGTGCACCAGATCTTTCTCTTTGAAGCTCGTCAGTGCGATGATCTTGACAGTAGGGCACACTTGCAGGATGTTGCGCGTCGCCGTCACGCCATCCATCCCCGGCATCATCAAGTCCATCAGCACCACGTCCGGTTGAAGCTCGACACACTGCCGCACAGCTTCCTCACCACCAGACGCCTGACCAACCAGAATCAAGTCTTCAAAGGTCTCCAAAAACACTTCAAGGCCACTGCGTACCATATCGTGATCATCAACTATCAGTACGCGAATTGGCGGTGTCTGCGCCATAGATCGCATTCCTTTCCGATGGACTCCACCGTACGGTCACTTCCGTCCCACTATCCGACCTACTCACAATATCGACTGTTGCTCCGATATCACTCACTCTGTCGTTAATTATACTTATTCCCCCCTGCGTACCAGCAATTTTGTCCATATCCACTCCGTCGCCGTTATCCCTGATATACAGTTCAAGCATCTGCGGCGCGCTGATCAGCCTGATGTTGATCTGCGTGGCATGCGCGTGGCTAGCAACGTTATTGAGCAGCTCCAGGGCTATGTAGTAAAACGCCACCTGAACCGGATCCGGGTGGCGGTAGTCACCCTCGGTTTCCAGGTGCACCTGGAGTTGTGTGCGGCTTTGCAGTGCATCGGCCAGTTGGCGGACCAGATCGCTCAATCGCGCCTCGATCAGCTCCTCCGGGCGAAGCTCGGCCAGCAGCATCCGCATCTGAACCAGCGCGCCGCGCGTCAAACGATGCAGATGCGCCAGGCGCTGTTGGAAATTTTCCGGATCTCGCCGTGAAAGATACAGCAGCGATTCAGAAATCATGCTGGCGGAAAACAACATCTGGTTCACACCGTCATGCAGTTCGCGCGCCAATCGCTGCCGCGCCTGAATCGCCGTAAACGCCAGGGCCTTTTCGTGAAGCTGAGCGTTTTGGAGCGCGATCGCAGCCTGATCGGCAAACAATTGGAGTCGCGTGGCTTGTGCCACGTCAAACACGGCGCGCTGCATGCTGCTGACGTTCAAAAATCCGAGTGTTACTCCTTTAAGCCGGATAGGAACGCCCATATAGGAGCGCAGCCACGGAAGATTGGTCTTGCCGAACCATCCCGCATACGCATAAGCATCCGAGACGATCAAAGGCTGTCCCGATTCCGCCATCCAGCGCAGCCCGGCCACCTCCGCTAGTTCCGGCATGGCCGCCTGCATCTTATTCAAATCGATGCCCAGCGCCTCGTGGCCGTGGCTTCGGACCATCGAAACGATCCCATCCTTCAGCAGCATAATGCTGGCGAGGTCGTGGGGCACAACACGCTGAATGCTGATAAGCATCTGGTCGAGCACAGCGTTCAAATCGAGCGTGCTTGTCAGAGCAGTCGCTGTATCGCGCAGGGCATCCGCAAAAATCTGTTGTTCCTGCTCAACCGCCTCGGCGCGTCGCCGGTCGGTAATGTCCCGATACACGTAAATCGCCCCAATATCGCTGCCATTTTCGTCCTGAAGCGGATTCGCGCGCAGAAATGCCGGCACGATGAAATCGTCCTTCCGCCGCAAATCGACTTCGCCCTGCCACGAATCGCCCCGCTCCAACGAGGTGGACACTTCATCGGCCACAGCATCGTCAGCAAACAGCGTGTGCTCGATACCGCCCTGGGTTAAATCCTCGTCATCGAACCCGTACAGATCGAAAAACGACTGGTTCTCATAAATAATCGTGCCGGTCTGGTCGCTAATGCTGATCGCGTCACTGATCGATTCAAGCGCCATGTTAATCCGCGACAGGGACCGCGCTTGATCCAGCAGTTGTTGCATCAAATTCCGTCGAGACAACAAATTGTGAACATTCAGTTCAAAAATCTTAGGGGTGAAAGGCATCACCAGCACTGCATCCACCAGCGTGCCCATATAGCCGGTCAAGTGCGTCCAGGTCGTAGAATCATCGACCGCCACCGCCAGCACAGGCATGAATCCCGGCGCGGAGCGATCTTTGACCGTTTGGAGGGAGCGCGCATGGTGGGGCAGCACCGCCGCCTCGACCACGAATAAATCAACATCATCGACCAACAAAGGGTTAGATCCCGCCGCAAAACGGTACTGCGAGGAATAATCGTCGCGCAAGCGATGTAAATCGCTTCCATCGCCGGCAAGCACGAGCAAACAGGGCATCATGGCAGAATCGGCATATTACTAAATACACTCCGAACAGAGCACGGGAAGGATTGAGCCGATAATCACATACGGGACTTGGTTTTGAAAAATCGGATTAGTTTGAACTTAACACAAGTCTCAAACAGGCAACCACCGCTCCCCTCCGAATCCGGCTGTCGCGCAAGCAACGCTTGACCGCCCTCAGGCCATGCGCTATACTTGCGCCTCGCGTTCCGCAACCGTTTTGTCAACCGAACCGCGCCCCTGTGCGCGTTTTTTGGAAGAGGATCAGTCATGCCAAAACGTACTTATCAGCCCAAGAAGCGCCGCCGTGTCCGTGTTCATGGCTTCCGCCGCCGCATGCGCTCAGCCAATGGACGCAAGGTGCTCAAGTCGCGCCGCGCACGTGGTCGTGCCGTGCTGACGCCCAAGATGAATAATCACGTCAAGAAGGTGGACTGGAACGCCTAGCGCTGACCAGCCAATCAACGCGCGATGCAGCGCCCTCTGCGACTTCGGCGGCAGGAAGACTTCGCCCATTTGCGGAAAACCGGACGTACCTACCGGCATCCGTTTCTCACCTTGAGCGTAGCGCCCAACCTTCTGTCACATAACCGGTATGGGTTTGTGACGAGTAAACGGTTGGGCAATGCCGTTGTACGCAATACGGTCCGGCGCGTTCTGCGTGAGGTGATCCGGCAGTCCGACCCGCTGCTCGCCAACGGCTTTGATGTCGTCGTGGTTGCCCGTCCCCATATTGTCGGGCAGCCCTATCAAGCCGTTGAGCGGGCAACCGTCACCTGCCTGAAGCAGGCGGGTCTATGGGAACCGCCTGTTGGGGAGCAACAGCCATGAAGTATGTCGGCCTTGCGCTGATCCGCGTGTATCAGCTAACATTCTCGCGGCTTCTTCCCCCGAGCTGCCGGTACGACCCCAGCTGCTCCCACTACACCTACCAAGCTATCGACAAACACGGACTATTGAAGGGCAGTTGGCTGGGCATGAAGCGCATCGCACGCTGTCACCCGCTCGGTCCCGGGGGCCACGATCCCGTCCCTTGATGCTGCCTACCGGCAACGAAGGAGTACGATTGAACATTCTCCACGTCTTCCATTCCTCCCGACGCGCCACAATCGCTGTGTTGTTGGTGGCGGCAGTGCTGCTTTCGGCCTGTGGCGGCCTCACCGGAACATGGCCGGGCATCACAGTCAGTGATGGTCAAATTCTCATTTCCTACGGGCAGCGGATAGCTGCCATCGATCCAGCAACCGGTGAACGCCTCTGGGATTACCCCAACAAAGACGACCGCGATGCCACTTTTTCCGCAATACCGGTCGAGGTCGATGGGGTGGTCTACGTCGGTGACTATAAGGGTCGCGTGCACGCCATCGACGATGCAGGTCAGGCCAAGTGGGTCTACGAACCTGATATCGAGAAGCTGATCGGCCCCATCGCGCTCGAAGCGCCCGATCGCATCATCGCCGGAATTGCCGTATCCGAGGACCGTGTGTTCGTGGGTATGGGCAGCCGCAATGTGATCGCGCTCGATCGTGAAACCGGCGCGCCCGACTGGGAATTTGAAACCGGCCACGGTGTGTGGTCCACGCCGCTCTACCTGTCCGCCAACACGGACGGCAACGACGGCGAGGCCACGCTTTACGTGGCGTCCCTCGATCACAATCTCTACGCGCTGGACCCGGAAACCGGCAACGAGCGCTGGAGCATCGATCTCGGGGCTGCCGCCCCTGGCGACATGTTGTACGACTCGGATCGCAATCTGATCTATGTTGGTACGTTCCTGTCGGAACTGCTTGCTGTCGATCCGGCCACACAGAGCATCGCCGCCCGGTATGCGACCGAGGGCTGGTTGTGGGATAAACCGGCGATGGCCGACGATGTGTTATACTTTGGCGATCTGAAGGGCTTCGTCTACGCTGTCCGCATCACAGATGACGGATTCCAGCAAAAGTGGAAGCTGCCTGTAGCCGAACAGCCAATCCGCGGCACACCGGCACTATCGAATGGGCTGGTGATTGCCGGATCTGAAGACAAAACCGTCTACGCGCTGAACCAGAGCAATGGCGATCTCTCGTGGAAAGCCAACACCAGTGGTCCCGCACTCACCAGCGTTATCCCGGTGGAAGGCGATAATGAAGCTGGGATTGTAGTTGTAGGAACCACCGAGAACGACGCGCTCGTCGTGGCGCTGTCCAGCGCCTCAGGTGAAGAGGACTGGCGTTATTCCAACGAAGACTGAGGCGCGCCGCGAGTATCGCGCAGGAGTGTAGAGGCACACCTTCATGTTCGACATCATCATCAACCCCTTCATTACGATACTGCTGTTCCTGTACAAGATTCTGGGCGGGAACGTGGTGCTGGCGATCGTCGTCTTCACGGTTCTCGTGCGGCTCGCCACCTACCCCCTGACTCTCAAGCAGCAGCGCTCGGCGCAGGCCATGCAGAAGATCCAGCCCGAGATGAAGAAGCTGCAAGAGAAGTACAAGAACGACAAGGAAAAGCTGGCCGAAGCGCAGATGCAGCTTTACCGTGAATACGGCGTCAACCCGCTGGCAAGCTGCCTTCCGCTGCTCATCCAGTTCCCGATCATGATCGGTCTGTACCGCGCGATTATTGCGACGTTGGCGGCCACGCCGCTCGAACTGCTCGACCTGTCCAACCGCCTGTGGGTGCCGGACCTGTCGAACATCGTGCCGCTGCAAAACCACTTCATGTGGCTGAATCTAGCCGTGCCGGACCCGCTCTACCTGCTGCCGGTCCTGGTGGTCGTGACGATGTGGCTCCAGCAGAAACTGATCATGCCCAGCACTCCCGCCCCTCAGCCGGGCGACAAGCCGGATCAGACCGCGGCGATGACGCGCCAGATGACCACAATCATGCCGCTGATGTTCGGCGTCTTTGCGATCACCTATGCGTCCGGCCTTTCGGTATACTTTATCGCGTCCAACGTGATCGGTATCGTGCAGTATGCCTTGATGGGCAAGATTGACGTCAAGGGGATGCTGGGTATAAAGTCGGCGGAGCCTGTGCCCGCCGTTGTCGAGGGCCAGTCGATTAAGGCCGAAGACAAAGTAGAAAAGGCCGAAAAAGCTCCTGCCAGCAAAGCGCCCGCCAAGCGCATCGAGCGCCCTGCCGAGTCGATTAAGCCTAAGCGCACGCTGACTCCGGCCAAAGATCCGGTGATTAAGCCAAAGAAATCGGGCATCACCGACACACGCGCGGCGCGTGCCAAAGCAAAAAAGTGACCCGCATTTAGCCAGTTGAGGATGCACTTATGAGTGAAACGCGGTCAGTAGAAACGACTGGGGCCGACATTGAAACTGCCATCGAGCAGGGTCTAAAAGATCTGGGTGTCTCGCGCGAAAGCGTGATTGTCGAAATCCTTGAAGAACCCAGTCGCGGGTTGCTGGGCATCGGCGCGCGGCAGGCACGCATCCGCCTGACGACTGCTGCTCCGGCACGCGACAGCGTGCCCGCAGCGCCCGCCGCACAGGCCGCATCACCGGTTCCCCCTCGTCCCGCCGCGCCCGAACAACCTGCGCCCCGCGCCGAACGCCCGCGCACGGTCCAATCGGAAGACAACGGCGATGATGGGGACGAGGCAGCGCCTATCTCCGTTCATATGACGCCCGTGTCCGAAGACGAGCTGGACGACGATGCGCGCGTTGGCATGGCGACGCTGCAAGAACTGCTCGAAAAAATGGAGGTTGAAGCGACGGTGGCCGTTTACCGTGCCGAAGCCGAGCACGGCGAACAGGCGCCCTGGGTGCTGCAAATTCAGGGCGACGACCTGGGCACGCTGATCGGGCGGCGCGGCGAAACGCTGACCGCGCTCCAGTACATCACCCGCCTGATCGCCAGCCGCGAGCTTCAGCGCCGCACCAACATCGTGATCGACGTGGAAGGTTACAAGGCCCGCCGCGAAGAGATGCTCCGCCGCCTCGCGCAGCGTATGGCGCAGCAGGCGATGGAACTGGGTCGCACCGTCGCCCTGGAGCCGATGCCCCCCTACGAGCGGCGCATCGTGCACCTGGAACTGCGCGGAAACCCGGACGTTACCACGCAGAGTGTGGGCGAAGGTGATCACCGCAAGGTCACCATCGTGCCCAACAAGCGGCGCTAATTGGATGACGCGTCTCAAATAAGTTATCTTTTGCCGCGACCTGTGTCGCGGCATTTTCTTATTTCTTCACTTATCACTGGCTGGCCCAATGACTGATCTCAATGCGTTTACTCCAGACTACCTGTTGATCGGGCACATCGCCCACGACGTCACGCCCAACGGCGCGATGCTGGGCGGGACGGTTTCCTATGCCGCGCAAATGGCGCTGGCGTTCGGGATGCACGTGGCGATCCTCACCAGCAGCGCCGAAGGCGAGCCGCTGTTGGCCGACCTGCCCCCCGACGCGGCGGTGCTCAGCGTTCCGGGGGAGCACACCACCACGTTTGATAACCGCTACACCGGCAGCAGCCGCATCCAATATCTGTATCACCGCGCAAACACCCTGCACCCGGATATGCTGCCCCCGGCGTGGCGTCAAGCCCCGCTGGTGCATCTGGCTCCCATCGCGTACGAAGTCGATCCCGCCTTCGTCTCGGCCTTTGAAGGCGCGCGCGTATGCGCCACGCCTCAGGGCTGGATGCGGCGGCGCGAAGAGGATGGCCGGGTGACCGCGATCCCGTGGGAATCCGCATCCGAGATTCTGCCGCGCGCCACGCTGACGGTCATGAGCGAGGAAGACATTCGCCACCTGCCCGGCGCAGAGCAGGCGTTTGCGGCCCTCGCCCCGCTGATGGTGGTCACGCGCGCGGAACACGGCGGGACCATTTACGAAAACGGCGACCCGCGTGATTTTTCGGCCTATCCGGTGGATCAGGTCGAGCCGACCGGCGCGGGCGACATCTTCGCCACGGCGCTGCATATCGCGCTGGCGCGTACCGGCGATCTCGACCGGGCGATCCGCGCCGCCACCTACCTCGCGGCGCTCTCGGTGACGCGGGTCGGGCGGTCCAGCGTGCCCAGCACGGACGAAACGCTGCACGCCCTGGCGCTTTAAAATCGACCACCCCAGGAGGACGTATGGCAGCTTCACCGGTCATCGACCGCATCCTGATCAACGGACACATCACCACGCTGGACCGCACACAGCCGCAGGTCACCGCGCTGGCGATCAGCCGCGATCGCATCGTCGCTGCCGGAACCGATGACAACATCCGCGCGCTGGCAGGCCCCGGCACGGTGGTCGATAACCTCGAAGGCCGCGCCGTGATCCCCGGCCTGACCGACGCGCACATCCATTGGGAAGGTGTGGCGCACAGCCTGCGCGAGATCGACATCTTCGAAGTGCCCACCAAGCAGGAAGCGCTGCGCCGCGTCGCGGAACGGGTTCGCACTGCCGCCCCCGGCGAATGGCTGGTTGGGCGCGGCTGGACCCAGGACTTCTGGCCGGATCGCGCCTTCCCCACCGCCGCCGACCTCGACGCCATCGCGCCGAACAACCCGGTCTACCTGATGGCGAAAAGCTGGCACGCCGCCTGGGTGAACAGCGCGGCGCTGAGGATCGCCGGGATCACCGCCAACACGCCCGATCCGGCGGGCGGCAGTTTCGTGCGCGACGCCTCCGGCCAACCGACCGGGCTACTGCTCGAAGCGCCCGCCATGACGCTCGTCTGGAACCACATCGTCCCACCCACGCCCGACCAGACCGCCGACCTGATGCTGGAAGCGCAGCGGCGCGCCTGGGCCGCCGGGCTGACCGGGCTGCACGACTTCGATCCGCCCACATGCCTGATCGCGCTGCAGCTCCTGCGCGAGCGCGGAGAGCACGGTCTACGCGTGGTGAAAAACATCAACGTACCGTGGATCGAACACGCCCACGCGCTCGGCCTGCGTTGGGGCTTTGGCGACTATTGGCTGCGCATTGGCGGGCTGAAGATCTTCGCGGATGGGGCGCTCGGTCCGCGTACGGCGCACATGATCGAACCGTACGAGGGCGAGCCGCAGAACACCGGGATCGTCGTCACCGACAAGGAAGAAATGGCCGAGCTGGTCAGCCGCGCCAGCGCCGCCGGACTGCCCTCGACCATTCACGCCATCGGGGACCGCGCCGTACACGATGTGTTGGACGTCTATGAAGCCATACGCGCCGAAGAAGCCGCGAGTGGCATCCCGCGCAGCACGCGGCGGCATCGCATCGAGCACGTGCAGCTCATCCACCCCGACGACGTGGGCCGCCTGGGCCAGCTCGGCGTCATCGCGTCGATGCAGCCCATCCACGCCACGTCAGACTGGCAGATGGCCGACCGTTACTGGGGTCCGCGCGCAAAGTGGAGCTACAACTGGCGCGCGCAGTTGGAAGCAGGCGCGGTGCTGGCCTTCGGCTCAGACGCGCCCGTCGAGCCGTTCGATCCGCTCAAAGGCATTTACGCCGCCGTGACGCGCCGCCGACCGGATGGCACGCCAGGGCCGGATGGCTGGTATCCTGAGGGACGCCTGGACATGGACACGGCGCTGCGCGGCTTCACCCAGGGTCCGGCCTACGCCGCCGGGCTGGAACATGATCTCGGTACGCTTGCACCGGGCTTCCTGGCCGATCTCGTCGTGCTCGACCGTGACCTGTTCGCCGTGCCGCCGAACGAGATCCTGGCGACACAGGTGCTCGGCACGATGGTCGGCGGTGAGTGGAAACACCGCGCGTTTGGATAGTTCTCTGAGGTCGTTCGAGAATACAAAAACGGGGCGAATGTGACAGTACATTCGCCCCGTTCTCTTTCCGCCGCAGGATCGCGCGTCAGTTGAACTTGATATCCAGCCAGGTCGTCTGGCCCGACACGACATCCGCATCCCCCTGGAAGCGCACCACACCGTCCGCCCGCACGAAGATGCGGTAGTGTCCGGCGGGCAGGTCGCCTCGCGTGAAGTTCTCGCCGTAAACCGGGTCGGGATTCACCGTATCGTCCGAGTAGGTATAGGTGTAGGTATCGGGCGGCGTGTCGCCGCGAATGATGATCGTGGCGTCGTATACCAGCGAGCCATCGTTCTCCGTCACTTTGCCCGCCAGCGTGCCAAAACCTTCCCACGGCTTGACCCATAGATCTGGGTTGAGCGTGCTGCCGTAGTCAAACGGATCGCCGATCCGCACTTCCAGGTGCAGATGCGAACCCAGCGCAACGCCTTCCGCCCCCACCTCCCCAATCTCGGTCCCGGCGCTGATACGCTGCCCCGCTTTCACGTAAATCTGGGACATGTGACCGTAAAGCGTATACACCGGTTCGCCGTTCGGCGCGGGCTGCTCGTTTTCGATGATCACGACGTTGCCGTAAAAATCGGTCTGCGGCCCCACCTTGCGCGTGTAGTCGTCCCCCGCGTAGGTTACCCAGCCGGAATTCGCAGCCAGGATACGCGTCCCCAACACGTTCGGAATATCCACGCCGTGATGCACCTGATACTGCCCGCCGCCCGTCGAGCCGTACGGATACGTGCGCGACAGATAGTCCACAATGTTGTTAGTCGGATCGCGCGGGAAAGAGCGCTCAAACCAATAGTGATCCTCGCGCGGCAGCGTGACAGTCGGCGTCAGCGTCGCGGACACGGCTCGCGGCGTATTGGTCGGGTAAACGGTGAACACAGGCGCGACGGTCGGGGTCGGCGGCAGTGTCGACACCAGATCGACCAACCGCACCGACACATCCGTAGGGACCGGAGGCAGGGTTGCGGCAGGCAGAGCCGCGCCCGCCGCCGTGGGGACGCTCGTCGCCGCGCTTTGCATCGCGATCAAGGTCGATGATATGTCAGGGCTGGCGGTCGGATCGTGCGCGCCCGTGGCAGCGGGTGGCGCGGATTGGCTTCCGCAGCCTGCCAGGAGCAGCGCCGCCCCTAACGCAGCAGCCCAAACGATGATGGTATGGCTCTGAAGTGCTCGCAATGACGAATACCTTCACCTTTTCTTCTAATCTGGCTTCAAGCCCACCGTAAACAGCCGGGCGCGCACGGAGCGCGCCCACTACTGCTATACGGATAGATGCACAAACCCTACGATGCGATGCCAGCGCGTTCCTCGGCGGCCTGCACCACCCGATCGCGGACCGCGCGCGCTTCGCTGACGATCGTGTTGATGTCGTTGCGATAACGTCCGGCCATCGTCTCGTCTGCGAGGCTGGCCGCGTTCACGCGCACGTTCAAGCCCGCGCTTTCGACCGCTGCCAGCCCAATCAGCCCGGCGGACGCGGCATCGCTCGCGGCGTTGCGGTTGCCTTGCAGCGCGACCTGTTCCGCCAGCCGCATCGCTTCCAGCGACAGCCGCGCCACAGTCAGAGGCACGTCCGCCGCCTGCATCAACGCGCGATCGATCGCGGCGGGCCGCTCGGTGTCGTCTTTTGGCAGACGGTACGCTTCCATCACGGCGTTGAACGCCAAAATGTCGTCCTCGATCGCAGCCGTCAGCTTCTGGCGCAAATCCGCGCCCGCCGCCGCGATGGCGCGCATCGACGTCTCAACCTCGGCATAATACTTTTTCCCCACCGTCAATCCGGCGACCATCTCCGCCAGCGCCGCGCTAAGCGCGCCCGCCAGCGCCGCGACCGCCCCCCCGCCCGGCGTAGGCGCATCGGACGCGACAGCGTTCAGGAACGGTAGCGGCAGCAGCGTAGGAACCTCGACCGTTTCGACGCGGCGTGTCGCTTCGTCCGGCACGAGCTTCGTATTTTCCCTCTTCATC
>NZ_DAISHJ010000038.1:0-37112 GCF_036822615.1 Aggregatilinea sp.
ACTGCTGCCACAGCGGATCGTCCAGGCCCAACCGCGCCCGCTCCGCCTGAATCGCGGACGGATCGATGCCGCTGCGCGCCATCGTCGCTTCGAGCGCGTCACCGGGCGCGAGGCGCAGCGCCACGAACGCCAGGCTCACCGCCAGCCAGGCGACGATCAGCGCAGCCCCAATCCGCTGCACAACATAAGCAATCATGAATAAATCGCTGTCAGCCCTCAGCCGTCAGTGTTCGGCACAAACAGAAACAAAGCCCGTGCCAGTTGAGCGTACACGGGCGAATTTTTCAGGTCGTAATCCGTCCCAGGGCGGACATGGCTTTTGCGTAGCGGCGGGGCTTGCTCCGCCCGTTTGTCCTGTTCGCCAATCCCGATCCGTCCCAAAGCGAGCATCGTTCTCTTCGGGGCGGTACGGCTTGCCCTACCCGGCGTTTCACGCAGCTACCGGGCTTCCCCCGCCCCGACGGGTACTATTCTTTTCTCCCCTCTCCAACTTGATTGGAGAGGGGCCGGGGTGAGGTCACTCCGATAACCGCTCCACCCCGCCTTTTCGCTTTTGCACTTGCCTATACTAACAACTACCGACTGACGACTAAGAACTATCCCTGAAGTTATATAGCAGCGGCCACCAGCCCTGCGCGCTGAAGATCACGCCGTCGAGCTGGGTCGAAGCGCCCACCAGATCGACGTACTCGCGGACCGGCAGCACGACCGCCTGCTCCATCACGCGCTGCTGCATGGACTGGTACAGCCCGGCCCGCACGTCCGGCGACACCTGCCGCGTCGCTTCCGCCAGCCAGCCGTCCACCTCGGGATCGCTGAAGTGCGACCAGTTGCTCGGCCCGTCGGTCAGGTAATACTGGTTCAGGATGCTCGCATCCACGCCGAAATCGTACAGCGCGATCACGTCATACTCGCCCCGGCTGGCGTAGTCGCTCAGCTCCACAAAGTTGGCGACCTGCACCAATTCCAACTCGATGCCCAGGTCCGCCCACTGGTTCTGGATCAACTGCGCGACGCTGTCCATCTCGTTCCACGGCGCGAACACCATTTGCAGTGAGAGCGGCTCGCCGTCGCGGTCGAGCACGCCATCCCCATCCGAATCGGTGTATCCCGCGCCCGACAGCAGCGACCGCGCATACTCGGTGTCGTACGGGTACAGCCCTTCGACCACTTCCGCGCTGTAAAACGGATTGACCGACGTCAGCGGGCCGTACGCCACGGGCGACTCGCCGTGAAACACGGTGTCGATGATCGCCGTGCGGTTGGTGGCGTAGAGCAGTGCCTGCCGCACGTTCAGGTCATCCAGCGGCGCGCGCGTCGTATTGAGGAAAAACTGCTGCGGCGTGCCCGGCACGTGCACCCGGTACACGCGCACCTGATTGTTCCCCGCCAGATCGTCCACGTCCGTGGGCAGCAAATCGCCCACGACCTGCACCGCGCCGCTTTCCAGCGCGAGGCTGCGCGTCGGCGGATCTTCGTAGAACCGGAACTCGATGCGCGCCAGCGATCCGCCATCCGGCGGCGCGTAAAACACCGGGCCCCAGGCGTAATCCTCGTTGCGCTCCAGCACCAGATGATCGCCCGGCACGAACTCGGTCAGCTTATACGGCCCCGTGCCGACCTGATGCCACTGGTACGTGTTTTTGGTGTATTCCTGCAGCGCGGTCGGGCTGGCAATGCCCAGATAGACCTGACTGAAAGCGTCCATCAGCGGCGCGTATGGCTCCGACAGGTTGATCTGGATCGTGTAATCGTCGAGGATCTCGTACCCGGTGTACGGCCCCAGCAGGTAGCGCGCCTTGCGCGAGCCGATCTCGTCGTTGGTGATGCGATCGAGGTTGGCCGCCACCGCCTGCGCGTTGAACGGCGTGCCATCGTGGAACGTAACGCCCTGCTTCAGCGTGAACGTCCACGACAGGCCGTCCTCGGACATGGTCGGCAGTGCCGCCGCCAGCCCCGGCACGAAGTCCATCGTCTGCGGGTGGCGGTAAACCAGTGTGTCGTAGACCGAAAAGAACGGGATGCCCAGCTCCGACGACGAGTGAATGTGCGGGTCGAAGCCGGACGGGTTCAGCGTCAGGCCGTAGATCGCGCTCGGCCCGCTCACGGTGGCCTCTTCCCGGTCGTCGCGCAGCAAAAAGACCGCTGCCACGGCCACACCGAGGCAGCAGACCAACATCAAAACTCCCAATACGCCGAACCGCAAGGGTCCGCGTCTGCGCACTCTATCAGCGTCCATAAACCTGCCCTGTTATGATGATGCCGTGATGAGACGGGTGCAGCGCGCCGCTCCTGCAACGGCGCATGGCGTCAACCGCATGGCACAATGGCGCGAGCGCGGTAGAATCGACCCGCGCGGCGGAGAAAAGTCTACCACCGCGACCGGGCATCATCAACAACCCTGTCACCAATCTGCAAACGTTAAGAGGAGTGTGCGCGTTTGTCGTTCGAGCCGATTCTGCTCGCGCCGGAAGAAGAAGTCATCGAGGTTTACCCCTACCGGCGCGTCTGGTCTACAACTTGGCTGGAAGTCGGCGTGCTGGCGGTGGTCGTGGTGGCGATAGTCGTGCTAACGGATTTCGTGGGTGTGCTGCCTGCGGATTACGTCGCGCCGCTGCCCAAAACGGGCATGGCGCTGCTGCCCTTCGTTGCCTGGCTCGTCATCTCATACCGCGCCGAGCACACCGCCATCGAGCCGCGCACCGGCATGCTGCGCCTGCTGATTATGGGCGCGCTGGTCGCCAACGGTGTCGCCATCCCGCTGGAGGAGCGGCTGTTCCTGCCCGATCGCTGGCTGCTCGATGCGGGATTCTTCGGGCGCGTGCTGGGCTACGCCTTCACCATCGGCTTCACCGCCGAGTTTTTGAAGTACGCCGTGATGCGCTACACGATCTGGCCGCAGCGGTTCCAGCAGCGCCTGGACGGGGTCGCCTACGGGCTGGCCGTCTCAATGGGCTTTGCGACCGTCCTTAATCTGCACTTCGCGCTCTATACCGACGCGACGCTCTACGCGACCGCCCTGCGCGTCATCAGCAACACCTTTCAGCACATGGCGTTGGGCATTATCCTCGGCTACTTTCTGGCCGAGCTGCGTGTCGCGCGGCCTCCCGTCTTCTGGATTCCGGCGGGCCTGTTCCTGACGGCCATCCTCAGCGGCTTCTACTACGCCTTTCACGCCCTGGCGATTGTCGGCGGGCTGGGCATCTCGCCGCTGCGCGGCCTGATGCTCGCGCTGGGCGTCGTCGGCGCGGCCCTGCTGATCATGGCCTTCCTGATCGAAAGCGCCGACACTCGCATGGAAGCGCTCACCGGCAGGAGGCAGTTGATATGACGCGCATCGTCGTGCACGAAGACGTGCCCGCGCTCAACTTCCGCCAGCGCTGGAACACCTACCTCGCGCTGTTTTCGGCGGTGGTGGCGCTGTTCGTCGGCATCACCCTGCGCAACAACGCGCTCAACGCCACCACGACGTTCGAAGATCTCGAATCCGGCATTCGCGCCCAGATTCCGCGCGGCTGGCTGGTCGAAAGCGGCAGCGGCAGCCTCGTGTTCAGCGCCGAGGACGCCGCGGCGACGCCGTTCAAGACGCTGCTCCAGGTCTCGATCATCCCGGTCGGGTCGGATGCAACGCCGCGCAACGTGGTGGACCAGATCAATATCGAGCGCGCGCAGCAGTTTTCGTCCTACCGGCGCATGACCCAGACCGAGCAGATCCTGCGCGACGGCTCGGCGGCCATCCGCATGACGTACACCTATGCCCAGTCCGAGCCGAACCCGTTTCTCGAAAGCCCGACCATCGCCGTCGAAGGCGTGGACGTGGTCATTTTGCGCGGCGTGCAGGCCGTCATCGTCACCTACCGCGAAGAGCGCAGCGCGTTTGACGACAACCTGTACCGGTTCGAGAATCTTCTACAAACGCTCGAAATTTTCTAGCCGAGGCGACTTTCTGCCCGATTGCACCTGCGTTGGCGCGAAACTCCACCCTGCCCTGTTGTTTTATTCCCCTCCAATCTGGTTGGCTAGGGGGCCAGGGGTGAGGTTTCCCCGCAACCGCCGGAGCGGCCAGACGCCCTATCCTGTAACGTAACTTGATGCCCATGCTGCAAAAAACACGCCTGACCCTTGTGCTCTCTACGGTGATCCTCGCCGCGCTGCTGGCCGCGTTGAGCCTGCCGCTGCATCTCACCCGCGCCCAGTCCGACCCGCCGCCGGTGGAGCTGAACGAAGAGACGCTCAAGCGCGCTGCCGTATTCGTGATGCAGACCTACCAGAGCAGCGGCGCGCCGATCATTTCGTGCGTTGGCTCCGGCACGCTGGTCAGCGCCGACGGGCTGATCCTGACCAACGCCCACACCGCCCTGCCGAGCGACACCTGCCGCTCCGACCGGCTGGTGATCGCGGTCACCGTGCGGCTGGACGAAGCGCCGGTGCCCACCTACACCGCCGAAATCGTGGACGCCAACCGGGGTTCGGACCTCGCCGTCCTACGCATCAGCGGCTACCTCGACGGGCGCATGATCGATCCCGGCACGCTTGAGCTTCCGTTCGTCTCGCTGGGCGATTCATCCACGATCGGCCTGGACGACACCATCACCATCATCGGTTACCCGACCCTGGGCGACGACCCGGTGACAGTCGCACGCGGCACGGTCAACGGCTTCACCGCCGAGGCCCGCCTGGGCGATCACGCCTGGATTCGCAGCAGCGTCTCCGTGCAGGGCACGATGAGCGGCGGCGGCGCGTACGACCGCAACGGCCTGCTGATCGGCATCCCGACCATCGCCCCGCTCCAACCGAGCGCGCCCGCTGCCGAGTGCCGCAGCATTCAGGACACGAATCAGGACGGGCGCATCGACCGCACCGACGGCTGCGTGCCGGTCGGCAGCTTCATCACCGCGCTGCGTCCGGCGACGCTGGCGCGTGGCATGATCCGCGCGGCGGAGCTGGGCATTCGCCAGGGCGAAAGCACCGCCGCGAGCGCCACCTCCGGCGCGGCGGGCCAGGGCACGTTCAGCCGCCTGTTTTTCTCCACGCGCGTCAACGAGGCCGACCAGCCCGCCAACGTGGTCAGCACCGTACCGTCCGGCACGACCAGTCTCTACCTGTTCTTCGACTACGACAACATGACCAACGGCATGGTCTATGAGCTGCGTGTCACCATCGACGAAAACACCAGCGACATCTACAGCCTGCCCGCGACAACGTGGAGCGGCGGCAGCTCCGGCCTGTGGTACATCGGCAGTTCGAGCACACCCTGGCCCAACGGCGTTTACTTCTTCCGCCTGTTCATCGAAGGCCGCGAGGTTGCCAGCCAGAGCATCACCGTCGGCGGCGGCGCGCAAGAAGTCCCCGCCTTCTCCGACCTCGTGTTCGGCCTGCTCGACACGGACAGCGCCCTGGTGGGCACGAACTACGTCCTGCCCGAAGGCAGCGCCGTGCAGGCGCGGTTTAACTACCGCAGCATGCAGCCCGGCACGGCTTGGACCTATCGCTGGTTCTACGGGCGTCAGGAGATCGCGCGCGGCGACGAAAGCTGGGACGGCGATGTGCAGGGCACGCGCATCATCACCGCCGCCGCTGACTTCATCCCCGGCCAGTATCGCCTGGAGCTGTACATCAACAACACCCTGAGCGCCACGGCGGACTTCGTGATCGCGGGCGGCGCGACCGGCACGGAGACGACCATCTTCGATGATTTCCGCTTCATGACGGAGCAGCCCGCCGCCGGTACGGTTCCCGTGGCCCGCACCGAGTTCCAGTCCGGCATCAGCGACCTGTACGCCTACTTCGACTGGCACCTGATGGCCCCCGGCACGTCCTGGACCCGCCGCTGGACGGTGGACAGCGAGGTGATTTACGAGGTCACCGAGCCGTGGGACGCCGCCTCAGAAGGCCAGGACTATTTCGTCAGCCTGGACAGCCTGACCACCCTGCCCGACGCAACGTATGGCCTGGAAATCTGGATCGCCAACGTGCAACTTCTCACCGTGACGGCCAAAGTCGGCCTCGGCCAGCTCCCGGTGGACACGTTCGCCAGCGCGGAAGGCGTGCAGATGAGCGGGCACATCCTCGACGCGGAAACCGGCCAGGGCATCGCCGGGGCGATGTTCATCGTCCTGCGCTCCGAGTACAGCGTCGAGGACTTCACCTGGGACCAGTCGCAGGTGCTCGGCACGTCCAACGCCGACAGCGTGGGCCGCTTCCAGATCCCGGTCCTGCTGCCGCGCGGCACTGCCGACGAGCCGCAGTTGTACAGCGTCCTGGTGCGTGCCGAAGGCTACCTGCCCGTCAGCGCCGACGGCATCGAAGTCAGCGACACGACGCAAAGCCCGGTCGATCTCACCATCCGGCTCACCCATCGCTGATTGTAATCGCTGGCGCGCGGTAGGGCGGGTATACTCGGCACTCATATCCGACCGTCGTACCGTCCGTAACAAGCACAATCACCCATGCGAACGTTTTTGACGTCCTTGCTGCTCGCCACTCTCCTGCTGGGCGCGGTCGCTCCCGCCCGGTTGGTGAACGCGCGTCCCCCGGCGGACGACGCGGTGGCGGAGCGCGTCGAGCAGATGCTCAGCACGTTGACCTCGCAGGAGCGGGTCGGCCAGTTGATGCTGGTCACGTTCAAAGGCAGCTACCTCGCCTCCGACGCGCCGCTGGTCCGGCTGATCGATGATTACAACATCGGCGGCGTGGTCCTGCTGGCCGAAAACGACAACATCAACGGCCAGGTGAACACGCCCCAGCGCGTGCTGTCGCTCACGACCGGCATCCAGCAGCACGCCTACGACGCCGCCCTGGCGACCAGCGACCGCGAGACGCCGCGCTCGTTCGTGCCGCTGTTCATCGCCACGTCGCATTCCGGCGATCCCGACGGCACGCAGATCGCGCTCGGCACGACGCCGCTGCCCAGCCAGATGGCCCTCGGCGCGACCTGGGATCCCGCCCTCGCGCAGCAGGTCGGCCAGATCGCGGGCAGTGAATTGAGCGCGATGGGCATCAACATGCTGCTCGGCCCCGCGCTCGATGTGCAGCAGGAAGCCCAGGCCGCGCAGACGCTCGATCTCGGCGTCGGGTCGTTCGGGGGCGAGCCGCATTGGGTCGGCGCGCTGGCCCAGGCGTACATCCAGGGCGTGCACGAAGGCAGTACCAGCCGGATCGCCGTCATCGCGCAGAACTTCCCCGGCCTGGGGCTGGCCGATTCCGCACCCGACGAGGAGATCCCGGTCCTGCCGCGCACCGCCGCCGAGCTGTCCGCGTTCGATCTGATCCCCTACGCCGCCGTGACCGGACAGGCGGGCAACACACCCGCCCGCGCCGACGGATTGCAGTGCGCCAACATCCGCTACCAGGGCGAGACGGTGCGCACCTCCACCGGCCCGCTGTGTCTCGACGGACAGGCCGCCGATGGGCTGCTCAAGCTGGATGCATTTGGCGACTGGCGTCAGCGCGGCCTGTTGCTCAGCGACGACCTCGGCTCTGCCGCGATCCGCGACTATTACGACATCGACCCGTTCCCCCACCGGCAGGTCGCGCGCGAGGCGTTCCTGGCGGGCAACGACATCCTGTACCTGGACGATTTCGCCACCACGCCCGGCGACGATCCGCTGACGAACGTGATCGACGTGATCCAGTTTTTCGCGGAGCGCTACGAAAACGATCCGGTCTTCCGCGTGCGGGTGGACCAATCCCTGACGCGCATTCTGCGGCTGAAGCTGGCACTCTATGACGGCGAGCTGTCGCTTGAAAACGTGATCGGGATGCCCGCCGCTATCGATACCGTCGGCACGTCCAGCGCCCCGATTTACGCCATCGCGCAGGCCAGCACCACGCTGCTGTCGCCGCGCCGCGAAGCGCTGCCCACCCCGCCCTCGCGCGACGACGACATCGTGATCTTCACCGACGTGCGTATGGCGCAGCAGTGCTCGTACTGCGCCACCTATCCAGTAGTCGCCATCAACGCGTTGGAGGCGTCCATCGAGCGCATGTACGGCCCGCGCGCCGACGCACAGATCGACTCCGACCGGATCGTGAGTTTTTCGTCCACCCAGCTCCAGACCTATCTCGACGGCAATCGCGGCGACTCCCCGCCCGACAGCAGCACCCTGCGCACCAACCAGCGCATTGGGGAGGCGCTGCGCGGCGCGGATTGGGTCGTGTTCGTGATGGTCGACACCTCGCCCCAGGCCGATGACGGCGCGCTCATCGTGCGCTTCCTGCGCGACGAACCCTCGGCGGCCCATGCCGATCTCGCCGTGATCGCGCTCAGCGCGCCGGTCGCCCTGTCTTCGACCGAGATCAGCAAGCTGGCGATCTACGTCGCGCTGTTCAGCAGCGCCACGCCCTACATCGACGCCGCCGCCCGCGCGCTGTTCCAGGAGAGCACCTTCAACGGGGCGCTGCCCGTCAGCCTGCCCGCCGTCGGCTACGACCTGTTTTACGCCACCTCACCCGACCCGAACCAGACGATCCAGCTCGTGCTCGAATCCATCGACAACCACCCCGTTTCGACCGCACGCGACGTCGTCACGGCCAACCTGGGCGACAAGCTGACGTTCCGCACCGGCCTCGTGCTCGACCGCAACAGCCACCGCGTGCCAGACGGAACCGCCGTCGATTTCACGCTCACCTTCACACTCGACAACCTGCAAATTCGCCAGCGCGGCACGACCCTGGACGGCATCGCCACCACCAGCTTCACACCCAACCGCGCGGGCCGCGTCCAGGTGACCGCCGCCAGCGGCGACGCTGCCCGCTCGTCCGAGCTTCAAATCGTGATCGTGGGCGATCCCACCGCGCAAAACGAGCCGCTCGGCTCCGATATCCCCTCCACACCGCCCGGCCCCGTGAGCAGCGCCGCCGCCGCAGAAGTGACGCCCGCCGCACCGCCCGCCGAGGTCGCCGTTGAGGATGCCGAAGCGGACGATTATCTCGACGGGTTCGACCTGCTCGTGTCGCTGTTTGGGTTGGCGCTGATGGGGGCGCTGGGCTTCATCGCCGGGCTGTCGGCGTCGCTCAGCGTGAACGGGGGGATGCGTGTCGTGCTCGGCAGCGTGATCGCGGGGCTGGCCGGTTACATCTATTACGCGCTCAGCGGTCCCGGCGCGTCGGCGCTGCACGACGCCGTGAACGAGCTTGCGCCGATGCTCAGCACGCTCAGCGCGGGGCTGATCGGCCTCCTGGTCACGTGGTGGACCGTGCGCCGCGCGGGGCACTAGCGGCCCTGCACTTCCGCCAACTGGCAGCCGCTAGCAGTCCGCCACTCAAGAATTATTGAAAAAGTCATCATCTTGTTCCGCAAAGGTTTTGTAGGGGGCAATTCATGAATTGCCCCCTACCGGGCGGGTTTCTAACCTGCCCGCTCTTTCTTCTTCACTCCCCGCTCACACCACCGTCACCAGCAGCGCCACCACCACTCGCCACAGCCAGCCGGAGTCTCATTTTACGAGTGGCATCGACTCTGGGGGCAGGTCAATAAGACCATCCGCGGAACTGGTTTATGGAGTGAATGGGCACGAATTTGAGGGAAGAATGGGGAGCTAGTTGACAGAAGCGGGATCGTGTCTAGTAAAAATTGAGAGATAGCATCGACAAAAGGGAACTAGAGCGAGTTTTTTTCTAGTGAAACAATGTGCTCTTAAAGGGCCCACCATATGTGCTGCCCTTTTGAATATGAATTAGATTGATCGATGCTCTACTTGGAAGTGCCAACAGTAAAAGATAAATTTCCTTCCACATAAACTTGAACTTGCTTTAATTCAGAATCTGCAACTAACTGTGCTTTCTCAGGATGTACAAATTGGTAAGGATACTCAAGATCAACTATTGGAACTAGTTCTACCATATAGCATTTTTCATCGCTACTACACTCAAACACTAATAAATGTTCGTAAGATACATCTAGCCCACTTGTTTTTCCATAGGCCAATGTTAATTTGTAGCTATGATTTTCAAAATCAAGTGCATCAAGCTGTTTTAGAACAGTATAATCATGCCAAGGTACCATACTAACTAGAAAAACAATAAATAATAGGGCATTTCCCGGTAGTGAAAATAAAATGATCAGCCTTTTTTGTTTAGAACTAAAAAATAATCCAATTGTACTTATAATGAAAATGAAAAATATGAAAGAGCTAACAACTGGGCCACTAAGGTTCAGATATTTCATCTGGTGACGCGAAATCACGTCCATATAATCGAAGGTTTCGCCCAAGCCGAGGCTAAGTTCTGGAGGATAGGCATCATTGCCCGGCAAGATTAAACAGGCCCAAACAATAGATAAAGCGGACCATCCAATTGCTACTAATACAGTCCAATTACTATAAAGCTGAAATTGTAGATGTTGTGCTAGTTTCGAACTGTTCATTTGCTTAATCGCCTCACAGCGGTTTAGCCAAATCAATATCTCCACCACGTCATTTCATCAGGTGAATGCAAATACTCCTCCAAGATTACTTTATTTTGCTGTGGAAATATGAGAGATATTTCGTTTATAAGTACAGGTAAATTATCTCTCACATATTACATATATTCTAATACATGCTTGGATAGGTCTGAGTCAGCATACTAATTAGGAAATAATAATTATCGTGGGCGTCCCGCAGAACTTCAGGAATTTCTTCTTGTCGAATGGGTATAGTTTGGAAGTGACCTTTTTCGCAAAGTCCATTTGCCCAATTCCAACCCTCTTCACTACTTGCTATGGCTTGGCTACTCATGTGACTGAACTCACTTGGCCAACTGGTACTGTAACACGGGGGAGTGACAGTTGGTTGTCAACTAACAACTTTTACACCACCGTCACCAGCAGTGCCACCAGCAGCAGCACCGCCGCCAGAATCGCCAGCACGATGTTGCCCTGCACGAACGGCGGCGCGCCCAGTCCGTCGCGCGTCAGCGGCTCCGTATCGTCGATGCGGGCCACCGTGCGCGGCGCGGGCACTGCCCCGTCCCCAAACAGCGCCTGGATCAGCGACGCGGCGTCCGGCGGGCGATCGTCGGGGTGCATCGCCATCGCCCACAGCACCGCGCGCGCCGTGCGATCCGAGATCGCGGCGTTGAGCACACGCGGATCGCGCAGCGATCCCGGCTGCAAAAAGCGCCGTTTGGTGTCGGCGGGTGCCTCGTTAGTCAGCAGGTGATACAGCGTCGCCCCCAGCGCATACAGGTCGCTGCGCGCGTCGGTGTGCCCCACATCCTCGCCGTACTGTTCCAGCGGCGTGTAATGCGCCGTGCCGCGCCCCTGCACCACGGTCACCGTGCGGCCTTCGTCCGGCTGCGTCACCTGGACCAGCCCGAAATCGACCAGCTTGATCGCCCCGCTGGGCGTCAGCTTGATGTTGGCGGGCTTGATGTCGCGGTGCAGCACGGGCGGTTCCTGCGTGTGGAGGTAGTGCAGCGCGCCGAGGATCTGCCGTGCCCAGTCGAGCACGTCGCTTTCGGGCAGGAATGCGCCCCGCGCCACCGCCTGCTCGATAACTTGCCTTAAATCCGAACCTGGCACAAAATCCATCACCAGAAAGTCGCGGTCGTCCTCAAAGAAAAAATCCGAGACTTTTGGCAAGGTTGGGTGGTCAAGCCGGGCCAGGATATTGGCCTCGCGCTGGAACTGGCGGCGATCCTGTTCGCGGTCTTCGGAGGTGCTGTTCGGGTCAGGCTGGATCTCTTTGATCGCGGTATAACGCCCTTCCAGGCGGATGTCAGCCGCCCGGTACAGGGTGCCCATTCCGCCCTGGCCGATCGTCTCGACGATTCTGTACCGCTCCCGGAGCAGATCGCCGGGCTTGAGGCGAGCCATGACTTCCGCTATACTCCATTTCAGACTGTGTAACGGGGCAGCAGCGCTTATCGACGGCGTGCGCTCACCATAGCCCGGCGCATGCAAAATGTCAAGGAAGTGTGCCATGCCAAATGGAGCAGACAAACCTGTCCTCATCATCCACGAAGGTGAGAAAGCAGGAACGCGCTGGACCATCCGCGAGGATGAAATCGTCATCGGGCGCGGCGGTGAATGTGACCTCGTGCTGCCCGAGCGGCAGGTCTCGCGCGAGCACATCCGCATCTATCGCGGCACCGACAATAGTTATTACCTTGAAGACCTCGACAGCAAAAATGGCACGTGGGTAAACGGCAAACAGGTCAAGGCGACCACCGTCCCCCTGCGCGACGGCGACGAGATCCAGATCGCGCTGGCCGTCAAAATTACATTCGTCGGCTCGGAGGCAACCGCCCCGTTGATGGTGGACGAGCTGCCCGGCGTCCTGGGACGCTTGCAGCTCAACCGCGACTCGCGGCGCGTGTTCATCGACCGTGTGGAAGTCGATCCGCCGCTGAGCCTGCCCCAGTACCGTCTGCTGGAGCTGCTCTACGACGGCGCAGGCGCGGTTCGCACGCGCGACGAAGTGATCGAAGCCGTCTGGCCGGACGCAGTCGGCGAAGGCGTCAGCGAGCAGGCCATCGACGCGCTGGTGCGCCGCCTGCGCGACCGGCTGGCCGAAGTGGACCCCGAGCACCAGTACATCGTCACCGTACGCGGCCACGGCTTCCGGCTGGAACAAGGCTAACACCGCACCCTCTCCGCACTCACAAAAACCATCGGGGCAGTCCTCACCACCCCGATGGTTTGTTGACTCTACGTTACACCCCGATTGCCGGAACTCAGCCCGGGCAGAACTTCGGCAGCACGTCCTGGTACTGGCTCCCGCACTGGGACTGGTAGTTGATCTGGTTGTTCTGCGCGACGTTCAACGTGCCCGTGTCATAGTCGTAGGTCGGCCACCACTTGCCACCGGTTTCTCCGGCGCAACTGTTGCTCGCCACGTCCGCACAGAACTTCTGCGCGCACCAGAAGCACTGATCCAGCCAGCGCGTTTGCAGGAAGCTGTTGTCCGATTCGGAACCCCAGTTGAAGTTAGGATCGTCGCGCTCGCCGACGTTCAGTTCGGGGCGAATGGAGAAGTAGCCAAAGTCCCAGCCGCTGCAATCTTCGAAGTCCCACACGTCCGGCAAGCCCTTCGGCACGACGTGGTACGACTCGCACTCGTGCTCGGTGGTATACGCGGCGTGTTTGTCCTTGCTCACGTACAGGATGATGTGCTCGCCGTCGCGGAAATGGATCGTGTCCCAGCTCATGCCGTGCGTGATGCCGGAGAAGTAGTATTCCCCATCCCGCACGTATCCGGCGGGCGCGTCGTAGTGGCGGTGGATCACGACGCTGTACGCCCACCACACCTGCCGCTCCGTATCGTGCACGGCGCAGATCCGCACTGCCTCGTTGTCCCCGGCATGGACGCCGAAGCCCGCGTCCATCTCGTCGCCGCCGTCGATCGGGAAGTGCGCGATGTACGTGAGCAGCACCGTGCACGC
The DNA here is from genome assembly GCF_036822615.1 of Aggregatilinea sp. Lineage (NCBI taxonomy): Bacteria > Bacillati > Chloroflexota > Anaerolineae > Aggregatilineales > Aggregatilineaceae > Aggregatilinea > Aggregatilinea sp. Next base: position 13,366 of record NZ_DAISHJ010000038.1, read on the forward strand.
TGGCAGCTCCGGCGTGGGTGACACCTGATACAGCATGAGCGCGTCGTTGTAGAGATTCACCGACTCGTTCTCGTCGAAGATGTAGTAGGGATTGAATGTCTGCGCCAGCCACAGCTCGTCTTCGTCGGAGAGGCCATCGCTATCCTCGTCGTCGATCAGCAGTTCCTCCCCCACCACGACCAGCACCACCGCCGTGTCCGCCTCGACGTACTGTGACTCGAACTGGCGGATCACGGTCTGGTTGCAGTCGCGGACCTCGATGTCCCAATATCTCCCGGCCTCGACTTCGAGCGCGCCGGAATTCATGCCGGGGTTGAGGATCTGCCCGCCCAGCAGATTCACCTGCGAGCGCTCCGCCATGCCGGACAGCGTCGCATACACGCCGCAAACCGCCGTCGAGGACTGGTTATTGACGCTGAAATAGCCCGGCACGGCTTCCGGCGCGCTCGGCAGCATCGCCTGCCGGAACGTGATCACCGTCACCTTCCCATGCTCTGCCGGAATATACGCGTCGTTGAAGTCCGTGAGATATGTCGAGGCGCAGTCGCGCAGCTCGACGTCGTACGTGCCGCCCCACACCGTCATATCCGGCGACGTTCCGCCCGGCCAGATCGGTTGGCTCGACGACGGCAGGATATTCGTCGGCCCCGCGAAACCGGGTCCGAACACGAGGACCTCGCAGATGTTGGTGGACGACTCGTTGACGACGCGCAGCGTGCCCTGTGGAGCCGCAGCCGGCTCAGGTGCGGTCGTCGGCAGGGGCGCAGTCGTGGGAACGGGCGCGGGTGTCGGCACTGCGCCGCCGGGGGCGCTGCTGCCTTCCAGCCAGCGCTGGCCCCCTGATCCGTCGGCGGTCCAGCCCTCGACGCCGCTCTGATCGCGGATCTTCCACCAGCGGTAGCCGTCCGCGCACAACGGCCCGTCGATGATCGAGAACGGCTGCGACGCGTACACTTTGGTCACGACGCTGTAGCCCGCCCCCGCCCCGGACCGGACGTTGTTGGGCTGCTGGCCCGCCATGACCCAGGCGGTATTGCCCACGGCCAGATAGCTTGGCGGCGCGCCGGGGCAGTCTCCTTGTGCGGAAATAACGGGTAAATAGATGGCGAACAGGAGTGCCGTGGTGATCACGGCGGCGGCAATAAGACGTCCCATTTTTGAATTCCCCCCTCAAAGCACAAAACCCTTAAGGTTCATTATAGGGGGAAACTTCTTAGCAACGAGGACACTCTGTGCGATTATTCACACGTTTTTCAGGAGATACTTTCTTATTTGGCGAATCATATCTCCGTTATCTGTTACTAAAGAGCGTTCTTGTAGTAATCTGAAAAGTGATATACGATGCATCTTTGTATTAACCATTTGTGGGGAGGTAAGAAAATGTTAGCTGCAATGGACATGAACGTAGAAAAGATCAACGTTGAGCGCCAAAGCCTAGGACGCTTGATGTGGAATATAGCTCAGGGAATCATCCGAATACCCCGTTTTCAAAGAGAGTTTGTGTGGTCGAGGAACAAAATCATTGACTTGCTCGATAGCATGTACAAAGAGTATCCAATCGGTACTATTTTTCTATGGGAAGCCCCTACCGACTTCAATCATATGCTACGTACTGTCTCGTATCTTCAACAACCCAAGATTGAGTCTCACAAAACCTATAGCTTGATCCTTGATGGTCAGCAACGGCTCACATCTCTATATGCGGTCGTAAACGGGCTAGAAGTGGAAGAGGAGAATTACGGAAAGATTGTATTTGATTTGGCTGCCGATGACCCCAACAAACTGTTCCGATATAGACAGCCAGATAATAAGAGGTGGGTGGCTGTTCAAAACATACTAAAAAATGACAATACAATATATGATGGCTTGCAAGAAATTGAGTATAGGCGAAACTTCAATCGTTGCTCGCAGCTACTCAATAATTATCCATTCTCTACAGTTGTCGTAAAGGATGTGGACATCGACGATGCAATCGAGATCTTCGAGCGAATTAATCGTGCAGGTAAACGGCTCACTCGATACGATTTGATAACTGCCTCGGTCCTAACTGACGACTTCGATTTACGAGAGAGAACTGAGAAAGATATCATTACACCTCTACAGGAATCGTTCGGTGAAATTACAGAGACCAGCATTCCTCAAACACTTGCACTAAACATTAAAGGCAACACTGAACATAAGACGCAAATGGAGTTACTGCCCAGCGACGTCCAACCAGTTTGGAATGACACCGTAGAATGTTTCAAACTAGCTGTCGAATTTGTTAAGCAAAACCTCGGAGTCGTACGAGCAGGATTTTTGCCGTATGATGGCATGCTCCCAGTCCTAGCCCACTACTTTCATTCTGGGCATACTACCGCGGTCCTATCACCGGAACACAAGCGTCAATTGGAGTATTGGTTCTGGCGAACAGCCTTTTCTGAAAGGTACAGTGGAGCTAGCCAGACTCGGATGAGTGAGGATGCCGCTTGGATAAGGGAGCTAATTGAGAAAAACGCTTCAAATAACGAAACTATCACCATTGGTATCAATTCCTTAACACAGTCATCGATGAGATCATTTTCTGCCATGCGTAATGGCATCTTATGCATCCTGAGTCTACAAAATCCCCTGCATTTCCGTAATGGCTCACGACTTGACTTGCGCAAAGACAATTACGCCAATGCCAACTCACTCGAAAAGCACCACATTTTCCCCCTTGCTTTCCTGGAGAAGATAGGTCACAGGCAGCAAGAAGTACACTTGCTACCAAACTTCTGTTTCCTGCCAAGTGAAGTAAGCCACTGGATCGATGACAAAGCCCCAAGTGACTATATGCAAGCTATTCATCAAGAATTCGGTCAAGAGCACTTCGAAGCCGTTATGGCTTCACACCTGATTCCGGTAGGAGAGAATTCCGGAATATGGAGTAATAATTACGAAAGGTTTCTTCGGCAGAGAGGTGAGCTGTTATTAGCACAAGTTCGTGAGTTAGCAGGAATTTCCGATTCCATCGCAGAAGAACAAAGGAATCCCTTAATTGATACAGTTGAAACCGCGTTGCGAGATCTAATTCACGATCAACTCATTGTTAACTTTGGTCTTGAATACTGGAATAATTGCATACCCAGAGACGTCAATGACCGCGTTGAGCAACTAATTGAGCGCGAATCGAGGAAACTTGGAGTCACGAAGTCACAGTTTGATGAGCCACGTTCAAGACTTGACTTCTGCGATACAACTGATTACCTAAAAATCATAACGAAAAACTGGCGGGAGTTCTCTGGGACTTTCAAGTCGAAGAATGAGCTAGAAGCAGAACTACGGCATTTCAGCGAATTTCGAAATGCCGTCAAACACAACCGAACCGTTGATATCCTTCTAGAACACCGAGCTAGAGCAGCAACAATATGGCTAGCCAGGGCACTAGATCTTGACCTGAGTAGCCTTGACATTATAGTAAACTCGTAAACATGTAATAAACGGAGCAAGCAGCCCGCCCACGCGAGTGTGCGCAGGCGGGCTGTTGGTTCCGCAACCTTACCCTACCGTGGCCCCCTACGCCCCCATCGTGCAGAGGTCCACATACTCCATGCGCACCCGCGCCTCGGCGGGGATGCCCAGCACGTCGTTCAGAATCTCGCTCGTCAGGCCCGCTTTGTACTCCGCGTCCCGCTGCGACCACGTGCGCGACTTGATCTCGATGTATTGCTCCGGCGCTTCCGGCAAAATCATCTGGTCCAGGTTCACATAGAACAGCACGCCCTTGTACAGCACGTGCCAGCGCATGCGGTCTTTGTGCACCTCGCACTCCTTGAGCGCCTGGAAATACTCGCGGTAGAAGCGCAGCGGACGATCGGCAGGCGCGATGAAGCGCGAATGCGACAGCAGCACCGCCTCGTCGAACTCGCGCGCCTTTTCGGGGATGGTGTACGTCAGGCGCGTGCGGACGTTGGCCGTCACGTTGCCCTGCTCGTCGATGAAGTCGTCCTCGCGGTAGCGCACGCGGCCATCTTCCTCGCCGTTGAACAGAAAATAGGTGTCGTACTGGCGGTAATGGTTGTGCTTGACGAGCTGTACCGCCGGGTGCGCCAGCAGCCGCTCGATCAGGTCGCCATCCTTCACCACCGCCTTGACCTGAATCTCGAAGCTTTCTTCCTGCTGCAAGCCGCCGATCGCCACCAGCTTATTCACCACGTTGCCTTCGCGGGCGATCAGGAAGCGGTCGATTTGCCGCGCGACGGCCTCGGCCTCGCGCCGGATTGCAGCCTCGTCCACGGTCAGCAGCGCCCGGTCGCGCATCAGCCAGCGCCCGTTGACTATCACGTGCTCCACGTCCGACGCGCTGCTGGCATACACGATCTGCGAATACACGCTGTCGGGGTCACGCTCGAAGTGCGGGATATTGTGCAGCGGCGCGTGGTCGATCACGATCACGTCGGCGCGCTTGCCGGGTTCCAGGCTGCCGGTGATGTCGCCCATGTACACCGCTTCCGCGCCCTGCCGCGTCGCCATCAGCAGCGCCTGTTTGGCGGGCAGCGCGGTCGGGTCGAACGTCGCGCCCTTCGCCAGCAGCGCCGCCAGTCGCATTTCTTCGAACATATCCAGGTCGTTGTTGCTGGCCGGGCCGTCGGTGCCCACCGCGACCTTCACGCCGCGCTCCAGCATCTCGACCACGGGCGCGATGCCGCTCGCCAGCTTCAGGTTGCTCGACGGGTTGTGCGCCACAGACGCACCGTGTTTGTGCAGCAGCCGGATCTCCTCCGAATCCACGTGCACGCAGTGCGCCGCCAGCGTCTTCGCGTTGAACACGCCTAGGTCCGCCACGCGGGTGATCACGCGCTTTTCGAACTGCGCCCAGCTTTCGTCCACTTCCAGCCGCGTCTCGGCCAGGTGCACCTGCAGCGGCACATCATATTCCACGGCCAGATCCGCGCACGCGCGCAGAATCTCGTCGGTGGTAGTATACGGCGCGTGCGGCGCGACGCACGGCACGATCAGCGGGTGACCCTTCCAGTCCTCGATGAATTTACGGGTATACGCGAGGCTCTCGTCGTAGCTTTCGGCGTCCGGCGTGGGGAACTTCAGGATCGACTCGCCGCACAGCGCGCGCAGTCCGGCCTCGGCGGTTGCCGCCGCAACGTCCGCCTCGTAGTAGTACATATCCGCGAACAGCGTCGTGCCGCCCCGGATCATCTCCGCGCACGCGAGCTTCGTCCCCAGGCGGCAGAATTCCGGCGTCACGAACTCGCGCTCGGTGGGCATCATGTAGCCCATCAGCCACACGTCCAGCCGCAGGTCGTCCGCGATGGCGCGCAGCAGCGTCATGGGCACGTGCGTGTGCGCGTTGACCAGCCCCGGCATGATGATCTTGCCCTGGCAGTCGATCACCTCGTCCGCTGTGTAGTCGGCCTGGACCAGTCCGGCGGGGCCTACCGCGACGATCTGGTCATCCTTGATCGCCACCGCCCCATCGCGGTAGAGATCGAGCGCGCCGTTCATGGTCAGCACCACCCCGCCGACCAGCAGGGTATCCACTTGAGCCATAAGTTTTTCGTCCTTTCGTTAAAATTCCGCGTATTATAGCCTGATCTGCCGCCAGGGACAGTCGCTTGTGAAGGCTGTTGCGATTCGTCTCACGGGGCGCGCGGCCAGACTGACGCGTTCAGCGCTGGCAAGTCGCCCAAGTTTGCGTACAATCATACGCGTGACTGAATTTTGTATTTGTGCACCGTATCGGTTCCGCGCCGCGACCTAGAGAGGCAGCCGCAGCCATGTCGCCATTCCGACGGGATCTGCTCCGTTCGCTTGAAGCCGGGATTGTCGGGCTGTTCCTTGTCCAGGCGGTCCGCTTTATCTACGCGACGTTATACGCTCGCGCCAGCAGCGCCGACCTCGTGGGGCGTACGACCAGCTCCACTGCCCTGCTCGACGCACCGGGGGTCGTGGAATCGGCCACCGTCCGCACCGAAATTTTCACGCTGGGCATTTTGCTCCTGCTGCCCCTGCTCGCCCTGCTGATCAGCCGCTGGCGCGCCAGCTTCTCGCTGGCCGTGCTGCTCGTGGCGCTGGGCCGCTCGATGGCGCTGCAAACCGCCGACCTTCAGGTGCCCGGTGCGGCGCTGGTCATCGGCGCGGGCCTGCTCTACCTCGCCCTGACCATCGTGCGCCGACCGTCATTTTTCCCGGCGGTGCTGCTGCTCGGCTTCACCGGCGACCAGATCATCCGCGTCTTGGGCGACACCTACGACCACACGTGGCAGCGCGGCTACACGCTCGACATCGCGGGCCGCTTCGATCTGCAAATGGACCTGCTCATTCCGCTGGTGTCCCTCGCGCTGATCATCCTGACGCTGATTCTGTGGGCCGTCGAAGCCCGCGAGCCGAAGCCCGAAGGCGACGCCCCCGCTCCCGAACGCGGCGTCCTCAATCTGTGGGGCGGCATCGCGCTCGGCGCAGCCCTGTTCCTCGAATTCACCGTGCTCGCCCTGCCCAACGTCATCGCGCGCTGGTCCGGCACGGACTACGCCAGCATCGTGCCGTGGCTGCTCGCCGCGACCGCGCTGCCGCTGGTGCCGGAAGTCCGCGACCTCGCGCGGCGCTTCGCGGGCATGTTCGACGGCGCCTATCGCGGCTGGCTGTGGGCGCTCATGCTGGCCCTGCTGCTGGTCGTGGGCCGCCGCTATGACGGTCTGCCCGCCGGGCTGGCGCTGGTCTTCGCGCAGTTCCTGCTCGGCCTGACGCTGTGGTGGCTGATTCAGGTCGGACAGCCGCGCTTCAACCTGACCGGCATCAGCGTGATCCTCGGCGCGGCGATCTTCGGCGCGCTGGCCGTGGGCGACTATTTCAGCTACGACTACGCCTACGTGCGCGACTTCAGCGCCCCCTACGACCAGCTTTCGGAGCTTTTGCGCTCGTTCCGTGGCACGGGCCTTGCGCTGGCCCTCGTTGCAGCGCTGCTCGTCTCGATCCCGATCATCCTCGCGCGGCGGCGCATCCCGTGGCGCGGCGGTCCGGCGGTCGTCACCCTGCTGACGCTGGTCATGGTGATCGCCGTCAGCGTCGGCGGCGCGGCCATCTCCGCCCCGGAGCCGGTGCGCCGCCCCGTCAGCGCGGACTGTTTCCGCGTGGCAACCTATAACATCCACAGCGGCTATTCGCAGTTCTTCGATCCCAACTTGGAGCGCGTCGCAGATTTGATCGAGCTGGACGGCGCGGACGTGGTGCTGCTTCAGGAAGTCGAAACGGGCCGCATGGCGAGCTTCGGCGTCGATCAGGTGTTGTGGCTGTCGCAGCGTCTGCACATGGAAGCGGCCTTCTTCCCGCAGAACGAAGCGCTGCAGGGCCTCGCCGTGCTCAGCCGCATTCCCATCGACGACACCGAAAGCCTGCTGCTGCCCAGCGAGGGTAATCAGGCCGCCGCGATGCACGTCACGCTCAGCCCCGAAGCGCTGGTCAGCGATCCGACCGCCGCGCAATTAGGCCAGCTTCACCTGTACAACGTCTGGCTCGGCTTTCGCACCGAAAGCCGCGACGGCAGCGTGATCCCCGAAAGCGAGCAGGACCAGAACCGGCAGATGGACTCGCTGCTCGCGTGGATCGCCGCGGAGCACGGCCCCAACTGGACCGACCGCATTCTGCTCGGCGGCACGTTCAACTACGGCCCCGATTCGCCGCAGTACAAGCGCCTGCGCATGGAAGAACTAGACAACCCGGCCATTCAGGACCCGTTTGCGGGGCTGCGCTCCGAAGGCGCGGCGACGCTGACCCTGGTCGATGGCACGTCCGCCCGCTACGACTACCTGTGGGTGTTCAACATGCCCATCGTCGGCACGATCATCGACAACAGTCCTGAGGCGATCAACGCCTCCGACCACCGCCCGGCGATCGTCGCCGTCGGTCGCCGCCAGGGGGTAACCTGCCAGCCGTAGCGGATCCCCTATGCATGGCTTTTCGTAGGGGCGATGCAAGCATCGCCCGTTATCATTCATAAGGCCGTGAATATTATTCCCGCCCGGCGTTTTTACAACTTTTTCCCTTGCCGCCCGCCGCCTATCCCGTATACAATGAGCGCATGTTAACGATGCGCAAGGCTCAAGTCCTCTAGCCGGAGCCACACCCGGCACTCCCTCATGTGATCGCGCCGCGCGGCCCGAACCGCGCAGCGTAGTTTGTCGTTCCAGTTTCCCAAATCAACCCACCATCAGCCGGATCAATCCGGCCCTGATTGCGCTGTATCACCATCCATGAGGAAGGTTCACCCATGTTGAGCACCACCACGCCTTACGCCCGCGATCTGGGTAACAATCTCGTCCTGAAGTCCGTCAGCACGCCCGATGAAATCGAGCGCCTCGCGGCGTTTAACCTCGCCACCCACAACGAGCGCGGCATCGACGCCATGACGCGCGAGTTGATTTTGCGCCACCCGCACACCCACCCCAGGCACTGGCTGTTCGTCGAAGACACGTCCACGGGCGAAACCGTCTCGTCCATCGCGCTGATCCCGTGGCAGTGGCAGTACGAAGATGTCACACTCAGAGTGGGCGAAATGGGCATCGTCGGCACGAACGAAGCGTACCGCCATCGCGGGCTGATCCGCGCACTGGTCGAGCGCTTCAAGGAACTGTTGGCCGAAGGCGAATACGACCTCAGCCACATTCAGGGCATCCCGTACTACTACCGCCAGTTCGGTTACGAATACGCGCTGCCGCTCGAACGCAAGTGGCACGTCGAGCTGCACGCCCTGCCCGCCGATCCTCCCGCAGCGCCCCGCCCCACGATCCGGCTCGCCACGCCGGACGACATCCCGGCCCTGATGCGGCACTACGCGGCGATGATGCGCTCGGTAGACATTCACACGGTCCGCGACGAACCCCTCTGGCGCTACCTGCTCAACATTGCGCCCATGACCGCCACCGCCCATGAGACGTGGCTGGCCGTGGATGCCGCACAGCAAATCGTGGGCTACTGGCGCATCGATCTGGCGGGCTTCGGCCAGGGCTTGAACGTCGCTGAGTGTTCGCCGCTGCCCTACGGCACGGCGGCATACGTCCTGCACTGGCTCAAGCAGATCGCCATCGATCGCGGCAAACCGTATATCCGCCTGAATCTGCCCGCTGAAAATTCCCTGGTGCAGACGGCGCGCGGCTGGGGCGCGCACGACATGGGCCATTACGCGTGGCAGATCCACGTGCCCGACGCGGCCCGCCTGCTGCATACGCTCGCCCCCATCTTCGAGCGCCGGGTCGCGTGCAGCATGTTCGCCGGGCTGACCCGCACGGTGCGCGTGAGCCTCTACCGCGAGACGATCGAGATGCGTTTTGTGGATGGCATGATCAAGGCAGTTGAATCCGTGGGCTTCAGTGAGGGCGGCGACATCAGCCTGCCGCCGCTGCTGCTCGCGCCGCTGGCTCTGGGCTACCGGACGTGGCGCGACCTGCGCGAGATGTACCCGGACGTATCGTGTTGGGAACCCTCGTCGCAGCCGCTCATCGACACACTGTTCCCCCGCGCTGCGTCGTTCATCACGCAGATCTACTAGGGAGATTTCCCCGCACAGCGCCGCCTTTCGCCCCTCTCCAATCGGATTGGAGAGGGGCAGCGAGCGAGCGCGAGCGGGGTGAGGTTAACCCCGCACACATAGCGCGGGGCGTCTTCAATTTGTGATACGCCCCGCGCTTACTCACAGCTCCGATGACATTCGACTCAAAGCCGCGCCTACATCGTCTTTTGGATAGTTCCCTCATCAGGGTTAAACACGAAAAGCCCCGGTATTGCCTCAAGAACTTCTAGCACAAAAACATAATCGTTGAAATAGCGCATCGCCGGATCGCGCTGCGTGGCAATAGTTATGCGTGTCGAGCACGCGGCAATCACAGCTCGATCTGCCACCTCTCTGGCAAAAAACCGGGCAATGTCTGCGGACTCGACTGCGACTTCGGGAGCAACCTCCCAATCGACGACTAAGGTCCATTCACCATGACGAAGGACGAGCCGGTGCGCACCTTCAAGCGTGATGTCGATGTCATTCAGCCGCACAAATCGTGATTGAAGCTTGCTAACCAGATCGGAAAAAGTAAGCTCATGCTGGTCGGGGATTAAGACCATCGTCCTGTAACTCATCATCTTCCCCCTTCCGCCACCGCTTTAAAACAGCATTGCTCTCCATCAGCGCCTGTAACAACCTCCGAAACGCCGAAGCGGAAGCAAATGCCCGGCGCGCCGAAACGGGCGATCGATCGGTTTTGCTCAGGATCGTCCTGCAGCACGCTCATTCAGGAACAGGGTGAAGTCGTAGTCGCCCGGCGACTGGCCGTACATGGTCAGCAGCGCGGCGGCCTCGCTGCGGTGCTGCATGGCATGTAGGAGAACGTCCAGCAGGAGGTGCCACACGACATGCTCGCGCACAGCGCCGGGGATGACGTAGCGGATCCGGCTGTTGAGCGTGTCCTCAGCCAGAGTATTGATATAAGCCCGCATCTCTCGTTGTTCCGTCTCCCAGCGCGCTTGCAGCGCGGCGAACGTCGGGAAGGCGTCTTCGTGAAGCTCGGTCGCGTCATAGGCCGCTTCGTCTGCCAGAGCATCCTTGTAATACCCCTGGAGCGTGATCCGCCACTGCCACATGTTGTCCAGCATGTGGACCATCGTCGCGCGCAGCCCTTCGCGCCCGGTTCCCAGGGACGTCGGGGCGGCGTACTGCGCCGGGCTTACCCTGGCGCAGGCCGCCAGGATGCGTGCATCGGCCCAGTCATTGTAGTCATACATCAGCTTGATTTCGTTGATTTCCATCGTAACGATCTCCGCTGTCTTGGCCGTCACAGTGCCTGTTGGTGGGAACCGGCACGCGCGATGCAACATGCGATAAGGGCTGGTTTCAGATGGACTAATTCACTCAGGAGCCTGAACAAGCCGACCGGGCAGGCGTCAACTCAACTGCCGGCCTCCCGCGCCGCCACCCGCGCCTGGGCCAGCGACATCAGCGGCGTATGCAGCAGGCCCCGCGCACGATCGACGCTGAGCATGATGCGCTTCGCCTGCGTATCGGGGCACGACGCGGTTTGCACGTGCGGCGCGGGATCGACGCCCAGCGCCGTCAGCAGCGCCATCGCCAGCATATACCGGCTGACCGGCGCAGGTCCGGCCACGTGCAGCACGCCCCCGCCCAGGTCCAGTGTCGCCAGTTCGAGCAGCGCCGCCGCGAGATTCCACACCCAGATCGGGCACCGGTACTGGTCGGTGAACAACCGCAGCGGTTCGCCCCGCTCGATTGCCCGCAGCATCCACGCTACCTGCGCGTTCTGCGGGTGGAAGTCGTAAATCAGGCTCGTGCGCACCACCAGCGCGCCGGGATACATCGTCAGCACGTCGTCTTCGGCGCGCGCTTTCGCCTCGCCATAAGTGCTGCCCGCGATAGGCCGGACCGGGGATTCTTCGGTATACGCGTCCTCGGTCCCGTCGAACACCAGATCGGTGGACAGCGCGATTAGCCGCGTGCCACCGGCTTTCGCCGCCTGCGCGATGTTCCGCGCCGACTCCCGGATCGCGCTCTCGAAGCCCGGCCCGCTGCGCTCGGTGACGGCGGCGTGAACGATCGCGGTGGGCTGCACCTCCTCCACCCACCGCCACACGGCAAACCGGTCGCGCAGGTCGATCTGGCGCATCTCCCCGGCGCGCACGCGTTCGGGATGCGCATAGCAGCCCGCGTACACGTCCCAGCCGTGATGCGCCGCCAGAATCGAAAGCGGGCCGCCCAGCGTCCCGCTCGCTCCCGTGATCAGCAGCCGTGCGCCGTCTGCCATGCGGATCACTCTGCCTGTTCGAAGGTCGCCTGGCCGGATTCGATCGCGTCCAGCGCGTGCTGCGCGGCTTCCTGCGCCGCCGACTGCTTGCTGTGGCCCACGCCGCGCGCCACTTCCGTCGCGCCGATGCTTACCGCCACAGTGAACTCCTTGGCATGATCGGGCCCGTTGCTGGCAACCGTCTGGTAGACGGGCGTCTCGCCCATCGCCGACTGGCTCCACTCTTGCAGCAGGCTCTTGGGATCTTTGTCCGCAGAGCGCTTCAGAATGTCTTCCAGCGCGGGCACGAACAGCGGCTCGATGAACTGCCGCACCGCGTCCATCCCCTGATCCAGATACATCGCCCCGATCACCGCTTCGAACGAGCCGCACAGGTTGCGCGCCCGCGAGCGCCCGCCCGATTCGTCCTCGCCGCGCCCCAGCAGCAGCACCTGCCCGATCATGTAGTCCTGCGCGAACCGCGCCAGCGTCTCGGTACGGATCAACCCGGCGCGCAGGCGCGTCAGTTGGCCCTCGTTCATCTCCGGGAAGCGGTTATACAGCCACGCCCCCGCCACGAAGTCCAGCACGGCGTCGCCCAAAAATTCGAGCCGCTCGTTATCTTCCAAGGTATGCTCGGGGTGCTCGTTCAGGTACGACCGGTGCGTGAGCGCCCGCTGAAGCAGCGACAGGTCCTTGAAACTGACGCCCAGGCGCTCTTGAATCACGCTTAAATCTGACATGAATGAATCAAACCTCTGTGTTATTCACGGACAGCGCCCGGCCCGCCGGGACCGGGACGCTGTATCACAACGATGCGTGTCAGGCGGCGGATTGAATCGATGAAGAACGCGCCGCCGCCGGGGGCGTCCATCGTGGTAACGGCGTTACTCGATTTCGCTGAAGGCCGCCGGAGTATCGAGCAGGCCCAAAATGAAGGCATCACCGCCGCACACGCGCCAGTCCTCCCCGACGCGGAAGGTTTTGACGTGCCACGGCGCGTCCTGGGTGCGCTGGATGCGCACTTCCTGGCGCACGTCATCGGTGCGCAGCGTGCGCTCGATCTTACCCCACACCAACACCTCGGCGGTCTCCCCACCGGTCTCGTTGTTGCGTTCGCCCTCGTATTCAAGGTCGAAGTCCAGGTCCACCTTTTCGTGCGGCCCCAGACTGAAGTTGACGTTTTGCCGGAAGTCCTCGCACAGCAGCGCCTTGACGCCGCCGCTGTCCTGTCCGTCCACGCGGTCGAAGAACCGTTCCACGACCCCTTCCGGGCTGTTTTCATCCGGGCCACCGCAGCCGCTGACCGCCAACGCCACGATCAGGAATACGAACACAACCGCCGGCATGCGTAAGCGCATCGTTTCTCCCCCTCGAAACAGGAGTCCACTCGACTATAGAAATTATAGCGCAAAGACGCTTGATTACCGCGCCCTGCGCTCAGGAGATCTACACGAACGCGACCGTAATCACCAGGCGGCCCAGGCGCAGCTCGTCGTTGTCGCGCAAAATACGCGCCTCGTGTGGAATGAGGCGCTGCCCGTTGAGATAGGTGCTGTTGGCGCTGCCGAGATCGGTCACAAAAATCGTATCGTGCTGCCGCGTGATCTCCAGGTGACGGCGCGAGACACCCAGATCCATCCCGCCGTAGGGCGTCAGGTCCAGGCCGCGTGTGGGCGTCGGCATCTCGTCCGTAAATCGACCCACCACCAGCCCGGTTCCCACCTCGATCACCAACACTTCGCCGGAATCGCGCATCGCGAGCTGGAGGCGGCTGTGCTGGTCGAAAAACGCGGTGCCCCATCGCCGCCGGGGTTCCAGGGCTTTATAAGGATCTTCGAGCCGCTGCGTGGAGAGTTCCCCCATGCCCGCCGGTAAGATGTGGCCGCACGAATAACAATAAGTCTCTGCTGGCGGATTTTCCTTGCCGCAGTTTGGACAAGTCTGCATTGTACACGTCCTTGTTGGCGTCGTACCCTTACGGGAAGGTGCGCTCCAGACCGGGCCTTCTGCACCCTAATTATACACGGGCATACTTTTTACACACGGGGATCCCAGGAGTTCCGGGCTGGCAGCCCTGCCTTCCGGGGCGGCTGCGCAGCCGTAAGATGCCCGTATCGATCCCTCAAAACTTGCTAACTCATACCTTAATACGCTATGGTTTTAAGGGTTTGGTCCTGCTTTTCGTCTGTGAGCGTTAGATGCTCTATATCGCCTGTATCGAGAACGACAAGACGAGCCGTTTCGGGTTCGAACAAATCGCGGCGACACTCCGCGCCCGTGGATTTGACAACTATCTGTACCTGTATGCGTCGCTGGATGAGGCATTCGACAGTATCCCGCTCGAACGTCCGGATATCGTGTTCTTCGATCTCCGGCCCCGGACCAAGAGCGAGCCGTCCAACCTCGACTTCATTCGCCTGCTGCGCCAGCACCCGCTGTGCGCCCATACCTCGCTGGTCGCCATGTCCGAGTTCACGCTCCCGGTCGATCGCAGCGCGGCGCTCAGCGCAGGCTGTCACGCGTTCATCCAGAAGCCCGTGCGCTATCAGGCTGTCGAGGCGACGATCAATCGTCTGGTTCTGGGGTCTCTGGCCTGACTTCCTCGCCCTGCCCGGCTTGCCGCGCCATCTCCAGCGCCCGCTCAACCAGCGTATCCGCTGGCACTTCCGGCGCGCCGTGTCCCACCGTCAGCCACGCTAAAAACTCGATGTTGCCCGCCGGGCCCTTCAGCGGCGATACGATCAATCCCTGCGGCGCGAAGCCGTCCGCGCGCGCATCGTCCAGCACGTCGCGCAGCACGCGCTCGTGCACGGCGGGATCGCGCACGACGCCGCCTTTGCCCACCTGCCCCTTGCCCGCTTCGAACTGCGGCTTGACCAGCGTGATCACGTCCGCTTGCGGCGTCATCCAGCCGCGAAACACCGGCAGTAGCAGCTTGAGCGAAATGAATGACGCGTCCACCACGATCAGGCTGACCGTTTCCGGCAGCGCCGTCACGTAGCGCGCGTTCGTGCGCTCCATCACCACCACGCGCGGATCGGTGCGCAGGCGGTAATCGAGCTGCCCGTACCCTACGTCGATCGCGTACACGCGCCCGGCCCCGGCTTGCAGCAAACAGTCGGTGAAGCCGCCCGTGCTCGCGCCCACGTCGGCGCACACGCGCCCCTCCACGCCGATCGGGAACGCCGCCAGCGCCCCGGCCAGCTTTTCCCCGCCCCGGCTCACGAATCGCCGCGCCTGCTGCACCTGCACGTTCGCATCTTTCGGAACGCGCATCCCCGGCTTGTCGCGCACTTCGCCGTCGATCCGTACTTCGCCCGCCATAATCATCCGTCGCGCCGCTTCCCGGCTGGGCGCCAGATTGCGCTCCGCCAGCAGCACGTCGAGCCGCACTTTTTCTGCCATAGATCCCCCGAATTGTGTACGCCCCCAGTCTACCGCACCCGCCGCCAGAACGGAATGCAATATCGCGCCCGCCGTGTTTGCCGGTATAATCCGCTCGATCATTATTCTGGCATTCGCCTGTTGGGGAGGCTGTTTTGAAGGCTGTTCTTGACCGCCTCAAGACGATCTGGCTGACTCTTCCCGCGCCGGTACGCGGTCTGATCCGCACCATGCGGCCCAAGCAGTGGACCAAAAATGGATTCGTCTTCGCCGGGCTGCTGTTCGACCAGCAGTTATTCAAACCGGAACCGTTCGCGCGGGTGATGCTCGCTTTCGTGCTGCTGTGCATGGTGGCCAGCACCATCTATCTCATCAACGACCTCGTAGACATCGAGCGCGACCGTCTGCACCCGAAAAAGCGCCTGCGTGCGCTGCCGTCGGGCCAGTTACCGGTCCGCTGGGCGCAGATCGCCGCCGTGATTCTGCCCACCGTGGCCCTGATCATCGGCGTGATCTTCAGCCCGCCGCTCGCGCTGATCCTGTTCGCGTACCTCGTGCTGCACATCGCCTATTCGTTCTGGCTGAAAAACATCGTCCTGATCGACGTCTTCGCCATCGCCGCCGGGTTCGTGCTGCGCCTGATCGCGGGCGTGGTCGTGATCGACGTCTCCAACTTCTCGCCCTGGCTCTACGCCTGCGCGGGACTGCTGGCGCTGTTCCTGGCGGTTGGCAAGCGGCGGCAGGAGTTGATCCTGCTGGCCGACGACGCGCAAAACGTGCGCGCCACGTACAAAGATTACAACATGGCCCTGCTCGATGACATGCTGCGGCTGGTCACCACCAGCTGCACGGTCGCCTACATGCTCTACACCATCGAAGCGCAGACGATCCGCTCCGAGGGCCACACCATGCTGCTCACCGTGCCGTTCGTGGTCTACGGCATTTTCCGCTACCTGTACCTGATCCACGTCAAAGGGCTAGGCGGCGCGCCTGACGAGCTGCTGTTCAAGGACATGCCGCTGCTGGCCGACGTGACGCTGTGGGTCCTGTCCGTGGGAGTGCTGCTCTATGCCGCCTAGTCACGAACAGATCCATGTGCGCCCCGCTACCGGGCACGCGCCGGGCAAGATCATCCTGTTCGGGGAACATGCCGTCGTCTACGGCCAACCGGCCATCGCCGCGCCGCTGACGGCGGTCCAGGTCACCGCCGAGGTGGAGCCTGCCGCGCCCGGCACAGGGATCACCATCCACCTGCCTGCGCTCGAAACGACTCTCGCCGTGCCGGATCTAAACGAGCTGCTCGACCAGCCGCTGCACGACGCGGTGATCTACCCGGTCCAGCTTGCCCTGCGTCAGTTAAACATCACCACTCTGCCCGATCTGTCGCTGACGATCCAGTCCACGATCCCGATCGCGTCCGGTTTGGGCAGCGGCGCGGCCCTTGCCGCCGCGATCCTGCGCGCCGTCTGTGCCGCCCTCGACGCCCCCATCTCCGACGACGCGCTGAACCCGCTGGTGTTCGAGGTCGAAAAGCGCCATCACGGCACGCCCAGCGGCATCGACAACACGACTATCGTTTACCAGCACCCGGTTTTTTTCGTGCGCGGCTCCGCGATGGAAGCCGTTATCGTCGCGCAGCCCGTCACGCTGCTCGTCGCGGATTCGGGCATCAGCAGTTCGACGCGCGTCACCGTCGGCGACGTGCGCGCTCTCTACGACGCCGATCCGGCCCGCATCCGCCCGGTGCTGGCCCGTATCGGGGCGCTTGCCCACGAAGCACGCGCCGCGCTGGAAACCGGCTCGCTCATGTACCTGGGCAGGCTGATGAACAAGAATCACGCCCTGCTGGACCTGATCACTGTCTCCTCGCCGGAGCTGGATCGCCTGTGTGCGGCGGCGCGCGAGGCGGGCGCACTGGGCGCGAAGCTTTCCGGCGGTGGGCGCGGCGGCAACGTGATCGCACTGGTGGACGAGGCGCACGCGGAGGCCACAGCCGATGCGCTGCGCGACGCGGGCGCGGTCAGCGTCGTGCGCACCACGATCGCGCCAACGGGGTAAGGTCACACGGCGATGCTGCTCGTTCCGCTTCTGACGGCTGTGCTGCTGCTCGCAGCGATTATCGGTGTGGTCGTGCACGCGCTGGATTATCTCCACCACCACCCCGAGCTGACGCGCGGCACGTCGCCGCTGGCCTACCAGCTCTGCCACCTGACGCTGGCGCAGGTTGTGGATCGCTACCAGCAAGTCAAGCCGGGCCTATCGCCCGCGGCGGCGATCGCGTGGAATGCCCCCGATGGGCAGCGCTATGCGGTCACCCCGGTGGGCGTTGAGTCGGCGCGCAGCGCCCACAGCAGCTATCGCCTCCCCTGGGAGCGTATCGGCGGCGTGGGCATCCGCATGCAGCCCGGCTTCCGTTTCACCGACGAAAACCGCGACGGCATGGCCGACAACCAGTACACGATGGACTATTCGTTCCACCTGTTGATCGTGCCGCTCAGCGGCGCGACGATGGACGTTCTGATCCCCCTGCACGATCGCGCCGCCGCTGTGGATTTTGTCGCGCACGCCCTCGCCTGGGCCGAGCAGTACGGCAAGCGCGTCAACACCTTCGGCTTCGACAAGCCGCCCACCGCCTACCGCAAGCGCATCGCCAAGTTCTGATCCGCTCCACCGGCCCAGCAGTAAACGGGCCGTGATACAATGGCTTTTGCTCGTGCTGATCACCGCCCGCTGACCGCTGCTTTTCCGCTTTTGCGCTTGCTCTTGACTGACAACTAAAAACTTCCAACTCACAACTGCTTCTCCCAACGTTAGAGTCGCCTTAGAGATCCCGTTACAGCGCCCGCCCGTCTTGCTCACGCCCCTTCCGACCGTTATAATTCTGGGTAGCAGTCATCACCGAAAGATTCAGCAATACCTCTGGGCGTCGGTCTTGGCGCCCGGTTTGCTTACCCGCCATAGCAGCAAAGGCAGTAGTCATGGATAGTTTCCTACTCGGCGTTGCGTCTTTCATGTTGGTGCTGATTCCGCTCGTGATCATCCACGAGTTCGGGCATTTCATCGCCGCTAAGCTCTCGGGGATTACCGTCCTGGAATTCGGCATTGGCTTTCCGCCGCGCGCTGCCGTGCTGTTCCGCAAGGGTGATACCATTTACACCCTGAACTGGCTGCCCATCGGCGGATTCGTCCGGCCCTATGGCGAGGACATGGTCAAGCCCAAGACCGAAGAGGAACTTTCGACCGACCGCCAGGAAATCGAAGAACGCGGGATCAAAAATCCCAAGAGCGTGAACGAAGCCGGGCCGTGGCAGCGGATGTTCTTCATGGCCGCCGGACCCGGCATCAACTTCGTGGCCGCGCTGCTGCTGTTCATCGTGGTGGCGCTGGTCGGCCAGCCCTACGCGCGCGCCGATATCGCCGTGTACGATCTGATCCCCGGCTCGCCCGCCGATGAGGCCGGGCTTCAGCAGGGTGACGTCATCGAGACGGTGAACGGCGAGCATCTCGACTCCGCCGCCGACTTTAATGACTGGATCGCGGCCCACCAGGGCGAGGAAATGACGCTCCAGATCCAGCGCGGCGACGAGCAGTTTGACGTCACCATGACCGCCGACGCCAGCGAATCCACCGACGGCGAGCGGGCCTATATCACCGGTCTCACGGAGGGCATGCCCGCCTATGACGCCGGGCTGCAAATCGAAGACTTGATCGTGGCGGTGGACGGCATTCAGATCACCAGCATCAACCAGCTTCAGCGCTACACGCAGGATCACGAGGGTGAAGAAATTCAGGTCACCGTGCTGCGCGGCGACGAGCAGTTGACCATTCCCGTCACCCCGCGCGAAGACTCCGACGGCGTGGTGCGCATCGGCATCGAGATCGCCGGGCTGAAGCCCGCCGCCATCGGCCTGACCGCCGTCAACCGTGACACGGAAACGTACACGCGCGCCCTGCCGGTAGGCGAGGCCGTCAAGACCGGGGTCAACCAGTTCACCAGCACCTTCGAGCTGCTGTACGACTTCGTGCACGACCTGTTCACGGGCGCGATTTCGCCGTCCGCGGCGCGTCCGGTGAGCGTGATCGGCATCGGCCAGTTGGGTGGCCCGGTCCTCGAACAGAGCCTGGACGAAAACGCGGCCTACCCCATCGTGACCTTTGCGGCGATCATCAGCATCTCGCTGGCCCTGACGAACTTGCTGCCCGTCCCTGGCCTGGACGGCGGGCGCATCCTGTTCGTCATCATCGAGCTGATTCGCGGCAAGCCGATGGCGCCCGAGCGCGAAGGTCTGATCCATCTCATCGGCCTGCTGCTGTTGTTGGGGTTGATCGCCTTCACCGTCATCAACGATATCATCAATCCGATCAACATCGGAAGCCTGAAGTAACATATCCGAAGCACAAAAGAGGATCTCTCTGCGCATGGTTACCAAGCAGAATACCACGTCTAAGTTCGAGCGGACCCTGACTCTGCTGCACGATCCGCAGGCCTCCTTCGCGGCGGAAGCCATCTACAGCCTGTCCGATCTCGCCGGGGCCGAGTGGGACGCGTTTCGCGCCACATGGCCGGATCTGCCCGTCGAGCGCCGCCGCGACCTCGTGCTGCGGCTGGTCGAAACTGCCGAAACGAACTTTGAGCTGGACTTCAGCGCCGTGATTCATCTGGCGCTCGAAGATCCCGATCCCGAAGTGCGCCGCAACGCGGTCGAAGGCGTGCTGGAAGATGCCGCCATGAACACCATCGAGCGCGTCATGCGCATGGCGCTGCACGATCCGTTCTCGGACGTCCGCGCGGCGGCGGTCCGCACCCTGGGCCTGTTCGTGCTCCAGGGCGAGCTGGGCAAGCTGCCCGACTATTTCAACACCCGCCTGCAAGACACCGTGCTCGCGCTCTATAACGATCTGGACGAAGACTTCGACGTGCGCCGCCGCGCCCTGGAAGCCATCTCCAACTGCGGGCTTGAGGGCGTCCAGGACATGATCTACGAAGCCTATCAGTCCGACGAACTCCCCATGCGCGTCAGCGCCATCTATGCGATGGGCCGCTCCTGCGACGACATGTGGAGCGCGCAGATCCTGGACGAGCTGTCCAGCGATGAGCCGGAGCTGCGCTACGAAGCGGCGCGCGCGGCGGGTGAATTGGAGCTGCAAAAGGCCCTGCCCCGTCTGGTCGAGCTGGCCTATGAGGACGACCGCGAGATCCAGGAAGCCGCAATCTGGTCCCTGGGCGAAATTGGCGGATCGACCGCGCGCAAGGTGCTCACCGAGCTGGCCGCACTGGCCGATGACGTAGGCGACGAAGAACTGGCGGACGCCATTGCTGAATCGCTGTCGATGGCCTCGCTGGCTGGGCAGGAAATGCTGCCCCTGTTCGACTTCGGTGATTACGACGACGAAGACGACGAGGACGATGACGACCTCGATCTTCTGCGCGGCGACGACTACGACGAAGATGACGAGGACGATGAAGAGGAAGACGCGGACGCCTGGAGCAGCTTCGAAGAAGATCTGCGCTTCTAACCCGGTCTCTCGCTTCCATTCCTGATGACCTTACCGGTCGTCCGGCGCCGTGATGGCCGGGCGACCGTTTGCTGCCCCCGGCGGGCGCAGCCCCAACCTTTTCTGGAGAAAACGCGCTATGGCAGATCAAGACATCCAATCCACGTCGGGCCAGCCCGAAAAGCAGCCCATGAACGGAGAGGCATTCCGCCGCATGATGCGTCAGGCGGCCTATCTGCTGACGCACGGCAGCGGGCGCGAGGCGATTCCGCTGCTGGAAGAGTGCCTGGACTTCCATCCCGATGACGTGAACGTACTGACGAACCTCGCCGGGGCCTACATTCTGGCCGAGCGTCACCGCCACGCCGTCCCGCTGATGGAGCGCGCGACTGAGCTTGCGCCGGACAATCCCGCCGTGTGGTCGAACCTCGGCGCGGCTTATCTCGGCAAGCTGATCACGGCCAATGCAGAGCGTCAGGCCCGCGCGCTGGAAGCCTATTCCCGCGCGGTCGAACTCGATCCCAGCTACCCGAACGTGCACTACAACATGGGCCTGATTCACATCGACCGGCGCGAGTGGGAGCAGGCTTACGACGCCTTCACGCGCGCGCTGCAATCCAACCCGCACGACCAGGACGCGCACAACATGCGCCGCCGGGTCGATGAGCTGCGCAGCCAGCCCACCGACACCGCAACGGACGACTGACGATCGTCGTTCGCGGACCCGCCCGCGCCTCGCGTAAGGCACGGGCGGGTCCGTTTTGCGCCACCCTGCCGCGTTGTTCCACCTTCCGCCCCCTGTTATAATGGGCACTCAAATCCGCCAAACAGAGCGAGCTATGACGAGCGCACACGAAGACGATCGAGTCCGGCTGCATGCCGTGGTCTACGGCCTTGTGCAAGGCGTCAACTTCCGGGCCAACACCCAGCGCGAAGCCGTGCAGCACGGCCTGACCGGGTGGGTCGCCAACCGGTCTGACGGCACGGTCGAGGTCGTCGCGGAAGGCGCGCGCAGCCGGGTCGAGGCGTTCGAGCGCTATCTGTACCGGGGGCCGCGTCTGGCGGAAGTCGAGCGCGTAGACAGCACCTATGACCGCGCGTCCGGCCAATTTGGTGGGTTTAATATCCGGTATTGAGTACGCGGCTGTTAGCGACTGCCGTTAGCTGTTAGCACAGGCAGCACCCCGGTTCCGATTCCGGCACTGCGGCGGACTGCTTTTTTTACATCGCTAACAGCTAACCGCTAAAACCTGACCGCTGTTCTTTTGAGGCGTTATGCTGAATAATCCCCAACGCCTGGCCTGGATGGCGATACTGAGCGGGCTGGCGATTTTCGTCCTGTTGTGCAGCGGCACGTTTATTTTTACACGCTGGCTGCTCTTCGAGTCCCCGACCCAGCTCAGCGTCGTGCTCCACGTGGGGCGCAACACGATCAGCCTTGCCAAGCCCGATTCGGACGGCGAATCCGCGATCAAAGACGATGCGCAGGTCGGCAAGCACTACCGCCTGAGCACCGACAGTCTGGCCGAGGGCTATCTATCGTTTGACGATCCCTACTCCGGCGACACCCTCGCCACCGTCACCATCGACAGCAGCAGCATCGTCACGATGGAAAACGCCGTGCGTCCGCGCTTCAGCCTCAGCGATAACCCCTACGCGATCCAGCTCAGCGGCGCGAACGGTCGCCTCGAAGTCTGGCTGCGCGACGGCATCGACCGCGAAATGCGCTTTGACGTCAGCGGTCCCCTGGGCATGATCCGCATCAGCGAGGGCGGCACGTACCTGATCGACAGCACGCCCACCTATCTGAAGATCACCGCCCAGCAGGGCAGCGCCACGCTGATCTCCTCCGATCGCCGCACGCAGCACGTCGCGGGCGGGGGCGAAGCGCTGCTGCTCGCCAGCGACGACAGCATCCGTATCGGCTCCGCGCCGGTCAACCTGCTGACCGACAGCCAGTTCGATCAGGCCAGCGAAAGCGAGTGGCCGGTCGGGTGGAGCTGCGGCTGGCGGCCCTCGTCGGACGCGCCCAACGCCCCCCAGGGCGATTTCAAATTCCTGCGCCTGGATGGGCAGGCCGTGATCAGCCTGGAACGCCTGCTGCCCAGCTACGATCCCGGCGCGGTCGGCTGCATCCAGACCTTAGGCGAAGCGGGATCGGGGCTGGAAGTCGCCCCCTATACCAGCCTGACGCTGCGCGCGCGCCTGCTGGTCCACGAGCAGTACCTCAGCGGCTGCGGACAGGCCGGGTCGGAATGCCCGCTCATGCTGCACATGACCTACCGCGACACCAACGGCACGGACCGCGACTGGTATCACGGTTTTTACGTCAATTTCACGCCCAATGTCGGCGGCCTGACCAAGTGCGACTCGTGCTACGAAGACCACGATCGCGTCAATCTCAATGCGTGGTATACCTATGAGGGCGATCTGTTCGCCAAGATCCCGGCAGCCTACCGGCCCGGCACGGTCACCAGCATCGAGTTTTACGCGTCCGGCCACCGGTTTGACGTGCTCGTCGATGAAGTATCCCTGCTGGCGACGCTGCCCACATCGAACACGATCGTATCCCTGACGCCGTCACCCTGACGCGGTCACGCCCCGCGCACCTGTAGAAGAGAGAGTTACGCGATGTTTGATCAGGACACCCTTAACACGATTCTGCTGGTCGCCATCACCGTCACGGGCGCGGTTTCCGCCGCGATCTGGCTCGGCCTGATCGTCTGGACGTGGCGCGACATGCACCGCCGCTCGCGCGATCCGCTGGCGCAGATTGCCTCCACCGTGCTGGTCGGCGTGCTCGGCATCTTTGGCCTGATCGTGTACGTCCTGCTGCGTCCCAACGAAACCCTGGCCGAAGCCTACGAGCGCTCGCTCGAAGAAGAAGCCCTGCTGCAGAACATCGAAGAAAAACCGATCTGCCCCGGCTGCGGGCGTCCCGTCCGCACCGATTGGCAGGTGTGCCCCTACTGCCACACCAAGCTGCGCAAGCCGTGCCTCAACTGCGGTCAGCTTCTTGAGCTGCCCTGGAACCTCTGCCCCTACTGCGCCACGCCGCAGGTCGCGCCCGGGGAAGCACGCCCCGCGCGCCGTCAGGCCGCGCCGCCC